>JAYVYM010000367.1:0-3417 GCA_043784245.1 Frankiales bacterium | reverse complement strand
GGCCACGGGACCACCATCGGTGGCGTGGTCGTCGACGGCGGCAGCTTCGACTTCGGCGCGCACGCCGAGCGGTTCCCCGGTTTCAACGAGCCGGACCCGAGCTACGGCGGGCTCACCTACTGGTCCGCGCTGGGCCACGGCTCGTACGCCGCCAAGCTCCGCATCCAGTTCCTGCGCGACATGGGCGCGGCGATCAGCCCGTTCAGCGCGTTCCTGCTCATCCAGGGCGTCGAGACGCTGTCGCTGCGTGTCGAGCGGCACGTGCAGAACGCGCAGGCGATCGCCGAGTGGCTCGAGGCGCGCGACGAGGTGGAGAAGGTCCACTACGCCGGGCTGCCGTCCAGCCGCTGGTACGACGCCGGCCAGAAGTACCTGCCGCGGGGTGCGGGCGCGATCGTCGCCTTCGAGCTGCGCGGCGGGGTCGAAGCGGGCAAGCAGTTCGTCGACGCCCTCGAGCTGTTCAGCCACCTGGCCAACATCGGCGACGTCCGCAGCCTGGTCATCCACCCGGCGAGCACGACGCACAGCCAGCTCAGCGAGGCCGAGCGCGAGAGCGCCGGCGTCACCACCGGGCTGGTCCGGCTGTCCGTCGGCCTCGAGTCGCTCCCGGACCTGCTGGCCGACCTCGACGCGGGGCTCCGGGCCGCCAAGTCGGCGTGACGGCCGGCTCCGTCGCGACCCGGACTGCCATCAGCCCGCCACCGGCCAGCGGCGCGTGGCGTCCGGGCGACCCGCCCGGCGCCCGCCGGTTCCTGGACACCGGCCGGCAGCGGCTCGAGCGGGGCGGTGAGCTGCCGGCCGTCACGGTGGCGTACGAGACGTGGGGGACGCCGCGGTTCGAGGCCGGCGAGGTCACCAACGCCGTCCTGGTACTGCACGCCCTGACGGGGGACAGCCACGTCGCCGGGCCGGCCGGGCCGGGGCACCCGACGGCGGGCTGGTGGGACCCGCTCGTCGGTCCCGGCCGTGGGCTGGACACCGACCGCTGGTGGGTCGTCGCGCCCAACGTGCTGGGCGGCTGCCAGGGCACCACCGGCCCGGCCTCGGCCGGCCCGGCCGGCCGGCCGTGGGGGAGCCGCTGGCCGGCGCTGACCGTGCGCGACCAGGTGGAGACCGAGCGCCGGGTCGCCGACCTGCTCGGCGTACGCCGGTGGGCGCTCGTCGTTGGTGGCTCGATGGGCGGCTACCGCGCGCTCGAGTGGTCGGTCACCCACCCGGACCGGGTCGCGCGGCTGGCGGCCATCGCGACGACCGCCGCCGCCAGCGCCGACCAGATCGGCGTGCAGACCGCGCAGCTGCTGGCCGTGCAGGGCGACCCCGGCTGGCAGGGCGGCGGCTACCACGACAGCGCCCCCGGCGGCGGCCCGCACACCGGGCTCGGGATCGCGCGGCGGGTCGCACACCTCACGTACCGGAGCGGGTTCGAGCTGGAAACCCGGTTCGGGGGCGCGCCGCAGGACGGCGAGGACCCGTTCGACGGGGGGCGGTTCGCGGTCCAGTCCTACCTGGACCACCAGGCGGACAAGCTGCTGCGCCGGTTCGACGCCGGCAGCTACGTCACGCTCACCGACACGATGAACACCCACGACATCGGCCGCGGCCGGGGCGGCGTCGAGGCGGCTCTCGCCCGGGTCACGGCCCGCACCGCCGTGGTGGCCGTGGACAGCGACCGGCTCTACCCACCCGAACAGCAGGCCCGGATCGCCGCGGGGGTGCCGGGCGCGCTGCCGCTCGTCGTCGTGTCGAGCCCGTACGGGCACGACGGCTTCCTGCTCGAGGCAGGCGCCATCGGGGCCGTGGTGCGGGACCTGCTCGGGGACTAGGGCGTTGTGCAGTCGTCCCGGCGTTCGATCGCCAGGACGCTCACGCTGGTCTCAGGACGCGCCGCGCAGCTGGTCCAGCACCAGCGGGTCGATCGAGCCCGGGACCAGCCGCTCCTCGAGGTTCACCACGCCGGCCCAGTCATTTAGCGAGGCGAACCCGAGCCGGGCCAGCCGCTCGCCCACCTCCTGCTCGAGCGCACCGGTCAGCGGCAGCAGGGTGTCGGGGTCGGGCTTGCCGAAGTACAGCGTGTGCAGGTCCAGCAGGCGGAGCAGCTCCGGGCAGGGGTCGGGGTGGTCATCGACCCGCAGGTCGACCAGCACGTCGCTGCCGCCGCCGTACCCGCCGCCTTCTGAGACGACCAGCAGCGCGGCGCTCTGCCGGCCGCGCCGGTCGCCGCCGGCCCGGTCGGCAGCCAGCAGCGCTGTCGCGAGCCGGACCGCGAGCGGACCCGCGGTTCCTTCGTACGCGCTGGCGAGGGCGTCGACGACCTCCGGACCGGTGAGGATGTTGCCCTGGGCGGCCCAGCCGTCGCCGGTGCGGCCGCCGGCCCAGGCATGGCACTGGTTGCCGGTGAAGCTGGCAGCGCCGCCGGCCCGGTCGACCACGCCCGCCTGGCGCTGCTCGCGGAGCTCGTCCGCCGCGGTGAGGGTGTCCAGGACCTGCTGCGCCGGCAGTCCCCGGCCGAGCATGGCCAGCCCGTCGGGGCGGTAGGCGAGGTTGGCGAAGGACTGGGTCGCGATCGCACCGACCGCATACCCGGCGGCCGGGACGGCGGCACCGACGGCGAGGAACCTGCTGGCGACCGCGACACCCCACTGGGAGCCGTCGGAGCTGCGCGCGACGAGGGAGAAGGTCATAGACCGGCACGATAGGGCGGTGCGCATCTTCTACGACCTCGAGTTCGGCGACACGGCGCGCGAGATCAGCCTGGTGTCCATCGGCGCCGTCGGCGAGGACGGCCGGGAGTTCTACGCCGTGAGCAGTGAGTTCGACCCGCTCGCGGTGCACCCGTGGGTACGCGACAACGTCCTGCCGCAGCTGCCGCCCGCCTCGACCTGGCAGCCGCGCGCGCGACTGCGGGAGGAGCTGCTGGCCTTTCTCGGGCCGGAGCCGGTCCTGTGGGCCTGGTACGGCGCGTACGACCACGTGGCGCTGTGCCAGCTGTGGGGCGCGATGCCGCAGCTGCCGCGGGCGCTGCCGCGCTTCACGATGGACGTACGCCAGCTGTGGGAGCACCTGGGCCGGCCGCCGCTGCCGGCTCAGGAGGGCGGCCTGCACGATGCGCTGGCTGATGCCCGGCACGTCAAGGTGCGCTACGACGCGCTCGCCGAGCGGGCGTACCGGCTGGGGCTGGCGATCTGAGCGACCCCGCGTCAAGGCCCGGTGCCACCGTGCCGATGGCCCCAGCATGACCCTGCACATCGCCGCGCAGCCACAGCACGGCGCCTGGTTGCCGACACTCGCGGCAACCGACGCCGACTTCGTGCTGCGGGTGCGGCCCGACGGGCGGCTGCTGGCCGCCAGCGACACGGTCGCCGACGTCCTGGGCTGGGACCTGCAGCGCTGCGCCGACGAGGGGATCTGGACCGCGAT
>JAYVYM010000366.1:0-4296 GCA_043784245.1 Frankiales bacterium | reverse complement strand
CATGGACCACTCCGCCACCCCCGACGACCCGCCCGACAGGCCGACCAGCGCCGAGCCGACCAGCACGGTGAGCAGTGAGGCGAGCGTGTACGCCCGGGTGGTGCGGGCGTCGGAGCGCAGGGCGTCGGCCCGGCCCTCGCGGACGTGCCGGGAGGACAGCACGCCTGCGAGCGCGGCAGGACCGACCAGGAACATGACGGTCAGCAGGTGCACGACCAGGACGACGGCGTACGTGCCGGTGTACTTCACGGTCGGACGCTAGCCCCGTCGGCCGCGCCGGGCCCGCAGGTAGTCCGACACGACGTACTCGCCGAGCCGTGCGGGGTCGGGGGAGAACACCCGGCCGCCGTTGCGGGCCGCGATCGACTCGACGAACTCGACCAGCCGCGGTTCGTCGTCGAGCATGAACACGTTGATCGTGGCGCCGCGGCGGGTGATCCGCTCGACCTCGGCCATCGTCAGCTCGAGGGTCTCCGGCAGCGGCGGCCAGCAGAACTCGGCCCAGCCGCCTCGGGTCAGGTGCGCGGTGGGCTCGCCGTCGGTGACGACCAGCACGACCGGCTCGGCGTCGGGGTGCCTGCCGAGGAACCGGCCGGCGAGCATCAGCGCGTGCTGCAGATTGGTGCCCTGCACGCGCTGGGCGTCCAGCCCCGCGAGCTGCTCGGGGCGCAGCACCTGCGCCATGTCGCTGAAGCCGATGACCTCGATCGCGTCCTGCGGGAACTGCGTGGTCACCAGGCTGTGCAGCGCCAGCGCCGTCTGCTTGGCGGCGCCCCAGGTGCCGCGCAGCTCCATCGAGAAGGACAGGTCGACCAGCAGGGCGACGGCCGCGGTCGTGCGCCGCTCGGTCTCGACGACCTCGAAGTCGTCGACGTGCAGCCGCACCGCGCCGCCGGCACCCGGCAGCGACGGGCTGCGCAGCACAGCGTTGGAGACGGTGCGTACGACGTCCAGCGGTTGCTCGTCGCCGAACTCCCAGGCGCGTGACGAGCCGATCCGGTCGCCTGCGGCGCCGGCGTCGCGTACGTCGTGACCGCCCCGGCCCTTGCTGGAAAGATCCGAGAACACCTTGCGCAGCGCGGTCGCGCCGAGCCGGCGGACCGCCCGCGGCGACAGCTCGAGGCGGCCCTGCTCGTCGCGTACGAGGTAGCCCTGGGTCTGCAGCTCGCGCTCGATCCGGCGCAGCGCCTCGATGTCGTCGACCGCCCCGCGCCCGAGCGCGCGCCGCACCGCTGCCTCGTCGACGTCGTCGAGCGAGGCGCCCGGATAGTCCTGCCCCAGGGCGGCGGCCAGGTCGTCGAGGTCGGCGAGCTCCGCCAGCGCGGTCGTCGCCTCCCCCATGCCCATCCCCTGCTCGCCGCGCATCTGCTCCCGGCCACCCCACGGCAGGTCGGGGCGCGCCCCCCGAAGGCTGTCGCCGAGCTGCGCCAGCTGCGACGCGAGGTCGGCATCCATCGCACCGTCCATCAGCTCGCCGAGCTCCTGGCGCTGCTGCGGGGTCAGGGAGTCCATCAGGCGCTGCTGCGCGGCGGCCCGCCGGGCGAGGTCGTCGATCAGCTCCGGCAGGCTCTGCGGGTTGCTCGGGAAGAACTCGCCGTGCTCAGCCATGAAGTCGGCGAACTGCGAGTCGGTGTCCTCGCCGCGGGCATCGGCCTCGAGCATCGCGTTCAGGTCGGCGAGCATGTCCTTGACGGCCTGCATCGCCTCCGGGCTCGCCTGCTGCAGCGACTCCTTCATCCCGGCGAACTGGCTGTCCAGCACCTCGCGACGCAGCAGGTCGCCGATCTGCTCGTACGCCTCGCGCGCCTCCGCACTGCGCCACTCGTACGGCGCCAGCTCGCGGACCGCTCTGGCGGTGTCGTTCGGCAGCGTGTCGAGCTCCAGCTCGGCCATCCGGGCGGCGTCCGACGGGTCGGGGAACAGCGCCTGCTTCTCCAGCTCGACGGCCTTGTCGAGCAGCTCGCGGACCTCTTCCAGCGTGCCGTCGAGCCGGCCCTGCTTGCGGGCCTCCCGCTGGCGCTTCGACACCTTCCGGCGCAGCTCATCCAGGCCGCGCAGCCCGTCGGCGCCCTGCCGGAGCAGGTCTCGCAGCGCTTGGCGCGGGCTGTCGCCGCCGAGCACCCGCTCGCCGATCTCGTCGAGCGCGCTCGCCACGTCGTACGGCGGCTCCAGTGGGTCACGGCCACCGTGCCACTCCCCGTAGCGGTAGCGGGCCGCCCGCTCAGTCATCGCTGCGGCCGTCCAGGAAGGCCTGGTACGCCAGCCGCCTGCGCAGCGCCGTGGCTTCGCGGACGGGACGCATCATCGGCCGGACAACCAGTGCGTAAAGCAGGGCGACGGCGAGCAGCGTCCACAGCCCGGACAGGTCCAGCGCGGTGAGCAGGTAGCCGATCGTCAGGAACAGCACCATCGTCACGACGGCAGTGAGCAGCACCCGCCGCCGCAGCGCGTACGGGTCGGGGGTGCCTGCGACCAGGCCCAGGGCGTCGTCCACCTCAGCCGCCGTAGACCGTCCGGCCGCTGACCGAGTCCTTGGCGAGCCTGCGGTTGAGGTGCAACCCTTCGAGCGCGAACTCCAGCGCAGCCGCCGCGAGGCCGGGCGACTCCTGCTCGACGCCGAGCCGGGTCAGCAGTGCGGCGAGCCCGGGCACGGGGCCCAGACCCTTGAGCAGGTCGACGGCCGGGACGAGGTCGCCGGTCTCGACGGTCGCGCCCTGCGCGAAGCGACCCTGCAGGCCGGACAGGTCCAAGCCGCCGAGCCGGGCCCGGAAGGTGTCGGCGGTGGCCTTGCGCAGCAGGTGCGCGAGGACCTCGAGCTCGCGGCCCTCCTCAGCCGCCTCGAACTCGACCTTGCCACGCGAGGCGGGCACGACGCTGGGCAGGTCGCAGACCCGCGCGACGGCGACCGGCTCGCCGGTGACGGCGGCGCGGCGTACGGCGGAAGCGGCAACGGTCTCGGTGGCCGCGACCGCGAACCGCGCCGACACCCCGGAGCGCTGGTCGACCTGAGGGCTGTCGCGGACCAGCCGGGTGAACCGCGCGATGACCTCCATCAGGTGGTCGGGGACCTGGACGGGGGTGCCCGGCCAATCCAGTACCGCCTCCTGGCGGATGACCGACAGCTCGTCCTCGAGCCGCAGCGGGTAGTGGGTGCGTACCTCCGCACCGAACCGGTCCTTCAACGGCGTGATGATGCGGCCGCGGTTGGTGTAGTCCTCCGGGTTGGCGGAGGCCACGACCAGCAGGTCCAGCGGCAGGCGCAGCGTGTAGCCGCGGACCTGGATGTCGCGCTCCTCCAGCACGTTGAGCAGCGCGACCTGGATGCGCTCGGCGAGGTCGGGCAGCTCGTTGACGCTGAAGATCCCGCGGTTGGTACGCGGCACCAGGCCGTAGTGGATGGTCTCCGGGTCGCCCAGGGTGCGCCCCTCGGCGACCTTTATCGGGTCGACGTCTCCGATCAGGTCGCCGACGGAGGTGTCAGGGGTGGCGAGCTTCTCGCCGTACCGCTCGCTGCGGTGCTTCCACGCCACGGGCGTCTCGTCGCCCTGCGCCGCGACCAGCCGCGCGCAGCGCACACAGACCGGGGCGTACGGGTGGTCGTTGATCTCGCAGCCCGCGACGACCGGGGTCCAGGCGTCGAGCAGGCCGACGAAGGTGCGGACCAGCCGGGTCTTGCCCTGGCCGCGCTCACCGAGCAGCACCAGGTCGTGCCCGGCGAGCAGCGCCCGCTCGACCTCGGGCAGGACGGTGTCGTCAAAGCCAAGGATGCCCGGGAAGGTCGCCTCGCCGGCCGCGAGCCGGGCCAGCAGGTTGTCCCGCAGCTCGACCTTCACGGGTTTGTGGACGTGCCCGCCGTTGCGCAGCTCCCCCAGGGTGGTGGGGTCGGGCGTCGGGTCGGGGGCGGTGGTCAGGTCAGCTGCCGGCACGTCTCGACCCTACGTCCGGCCTGGGCACCTCGCGAGGGCAGCAGACTGTCGCTGTGGCTGCGGACGAACCCCCGCGCGCCCGAGCGGTCCTCGCCGCCGACGTCGGCGGCACCAAGCTCGCGGCGGCGCTCGTCGACGCCGACGGGACGGTGCGCCGGGCCGAACGCGTGCCGACCGGCAGCGACCCGTGGAACGCGCTGCAGGGGCTGCTCGAGCGGGTCCGCGGGGGAGCGCCGGTGCGCGGCGTCGGGGTCGGCTGCGGCGGCCCGACGCGCTGGCCGGAGGGGGTCGTCTCGCCGCCGAACACGCCGCCCTGGCGGGGCGGCTTCCCGCTGCTCGCGGCGCTGCGGTCGGCGTACGCCGGGCTGCC
>JAYVYM010000365.1:0-3220 GCA_043784245.1 Frankiales bacterium | reverse complement strand
TGCTTGCCGAGCTTCCCCGTGCGGTCAGCGTCTTCGGCTCGGCTCGCACATCGCGGGACGCTCCCGAGTACGCCACCGGGCGCGCCCTCGGGGCAGCGCTCGCAGACGCCGGATGGGCGGTGATCACCGGCGGTGGCCCGGGCGTCATGGAGGCCGTCAACCGCGGCGCCAGCGAGGCCGGCGGCCTGTCGGTGGGCCTGGGCATCGAGCTGCCCTTCGAGCAGAGCCTCAACGACTGGGTCGACCTCGGGCTGAACTTCCGCTACTTCTTCGCGCGCAAGACCATGTTCGTGAAGTACGCGCAGGCGTTCGTCATCCTGCCCGGCGGGTTCGGCACGATGGACGAGCTGTTCGAGGCCCTCACGCTGGTGCAGACGCACAAGGTCAACCAGTTCCCGGTGGTGCTGCTGGGGACGGCGTACTGGTCAGGGCTGATCGACTGGTTGCGCAGCACCATGCTCCCGCACGGCTACCTCTCGCCGGGTGACCTCGACCTGGTGCACGTCACCGACGACGTGGACGACGTGCTGGCGGTCATCGCCGACGCCGAGGCGCTGCGCCCTGCCCCGGAGCCGGTCGCGACCGGCCACGAGAAGGTCGGCGACTTCCCGGGCGACGCGGGGCTGTAGCGCGGTGGCTGCGGTCTGCGTCTTCTGCGCGTCGAGCACCCGGATCGACCCGGCGTACGTCGACCTGGCCGCCGAGGTGGGCCACGAGCTGGCCCGGCGGGGACATGACCTGGTCTCCGGCGGCGGCGCCCTGTCGATGATGGGGGCGGTGGCCCGGGCGGTACGCGCCGGCGGCGGGCGTACCACCGGGGTCATCCCGGAGGTGCTGCTGCAGCTCGAGGTCGGTGACCGCGACGCCGACGAGCTGCTGGTCGTCGACGACATGCGCTTGCGCAAAGGCTTGATGGACGCCCGCGCCGACGCGTTCCTCACGCTGCCCGGCGGCCTGGGAACTCTCGAGGAGCTGACGGAGGTGTGGGTCGCGCGTTCACTCGGCCTGCACGTCAAGCCCGTCGTGGTGCTCGACGTCGACGGCCTGTACGCCCCGCTGCGCGCCCAGCTCCAGCTGATGCTCGAGCGGGGCTTCGTACGGCAGGCGGCCGCCGGGGCTCTGGTGTGGACCTCGACGGTCGCGGGCGCACTCGACGCGGTAGAGGCGGGTCTGTCCGCGCCGGTGCGTCTGCACCCCTCCCTGCAGGAGGAGCTGGAGGCCGATCCCTGAGGCTCAGACCTGGCCGCCCCGCGCCCTGAGCAGGTCGCGGATCTCCTGCAGCAGCGCGATGTCCTCGGTCGTGGCCGCCACCTCCGGCTCGAGGCCTCGCTTGCGTCGCTCCATCAACTTGCCGACCGGGATGACGACCACGAAGTAGATGACCGCCGCGACGATCGCGAAGTTGATCAGGGCATTGATGGGCGAGCCGATGATGACCTTGCTGCCGTTGATGGTGAAGCCCGCGGTGCCGAAGTCCGGGGTGCCGCCGATGACCCCGATGAGGCCGCCGATGAAGTCCTTCGCGAAGGCACTGATGACGGCCCCGAAGGCAACTCCGATGATGATGGCGACCGCGAGGTCGATGACGTTGCCGCGTAGCAGGAAGTCCTTGAAGCCCTTGAGCACGGCTGCCTCCGAGGTGATGGTCAGGGCCCGGATGGCCCGACGATGACCGCGGACCGTACGCGCATCTGGTGACCGGCCTGCTACGTCCAGCACAAGACGTGATGGCGAGGTCGCCGGCCGGCTCCGGTCAGGTCCGCCCAGGTGGCGTCGACCTCCTGCGGGCTGCCGCAGTTGAAAGCCGGCGCGACCCGGTGACCGCCGGGAGCGGGAGGTGCCCACGACGGGTCGAATGAGCGGAGGGTGTCCTCGGTGTCGAGGCGGGCCGCGGGCCGGCATGGTCTGGCACGATTGGGCGGTGGGGACGGCTCTGGCGGTACTCGGTGTGCTGGCCGTGGTGTTCGTGGCGGCGCTGGTCGCGACGCGCGACGGCGAGCTGCTGGTCGACGCCCCACGCGACCGGGCCGACCACGATCTTCCGCTCGGAGCCCCCGTCACCCCCGACGACCTGGCGGCCGTCCGGTTCGGGATGGCGCTGCGCGGCTACCGGATGGCGGAGGTCGACGCGCTGCTCGACCGGCTGTCCGGCGAGCTGCGCGAGCGCGACGTCCGGCTTGCCGAGCTCGAGGCCAACGGGGCGGAGCCTGCTCACGGACCCGACAGCGGGGAGGCCGCCGAGCCCGAGGTCCAGCACCTGCCCGACAGCGGGGACGCCGCCGAGCCCGAGGTCCAGCACCTGCCCGACAGCGGGGAGGCCGCCGAGCCAATGCCGTCCACCGTCGTACGGCCGGCCGCGTCCCCGCCGGCGCCGCTCCGCGAGCCCGTGCGCGCCGACGAGCCGATCGCCGCCCCGCCCGCCCCGGACGCCTCCAGCGGGGCCCGGCGGCGGTAGTCGGCCCCTCGCGCCGCTGCGTAGGGACTTTGTGTGCTTCATCTCCGGCATCGACACACAATGTCCGCCTCGAGGTTCGCTGCTCGAGCGTGACCGACGCGGTTCCCAACGTACTTTGTGTGTTTGATTGTAAAAGGAAGCACACAAAGTCCGTTCGCCGGTGGGCCGGCCGAGGTGGCGGCGGGGCGACGACCCGGCGACGATCACCGCATGACCGCCACGATCGTGCTCACCGTCCCCGTTGCCGCCCCCGCCGCCGCCACCTGGGCGGGCGCCGTCGACTGGGACGGCCAGGGCGAGTGGATGCTCGGCACCCGCGTGGCGGGCACCGCGCAGGGCGGCGTCGGCGTCGGCGGCGGCATCGAGGCCTTCACCGGCGTCGGGCGGCTCGGCTTTGTCGACACGATGGTCATCACCCGCTGGGAGCCGCCGCAGCGCTGCCACGTCCTGCACACCGGCCGCCTGGTACGCGGCACCGGCGCCTTCGAGGTCCAGGAGCGCGGAGTCGACCGCAGCCTGTTCGTCTGGCGGGAGGATCTTGAGCTACCGCTCGGCGCGCTGGGCCGGCTGGGCTGGCCGCTGGTCCGGCCGCTGTTCACCGCCGGGGTACGACTGTCGCTGAGGCGCTTCGCCCGCTGGGTGGAGGCCGGCCAGTCCGCTGCCCGGGCGGCCTGAGCTCAGCGACCGGCGAAGACGGGCGGCTGCTTGGCCAGGAAGCTGCGGACCGCCGCGGCGTGGTCCTCGGTGCGGCCCGCGTGCGCCTGC
>JAYVYM010000364.1:0-2674 GCA_043784245.1 Frankiales bacterium | reverse complement strand
CGGTGACGACGCCACGCCAGTCCTCGAGCAGCCGGCCGACGCGGCGTCCGACGCTGGTGAGGACGACGAGGAGTTGAACGCCGACGGCACCCGACGCCGTCGACGCCGTCGACGCCGCAGTGGCAGCGGCGCCGCTGCCGAGGACACGGGAGACGACGTCCCCTCCGTCGTCCACGTCCGCGAGCCGCGCGCGCCGCGGGTCCGGGGCGCCAGCGCCGCCGACGAGGACGGCGTACGCGGCATCACCGGCTCCACCCGGATGGCCGCCAAGCGGGCCCGTCGGCAGGAGGGCCGCGACTCCGGTCGCCGCCGCCCACCGGTGCTGTCCGAGGCCGAGTTCCTGGCCCGCCGCGAGGCTGTCGACCGGACGATGGTCGTGCGGCAGCAGGGTGACCGCACGCAGATCGCCGTGCTCGAGGACGGCGTGCTGGTGGAGCACTACGTCACCAAGGCCAGCGCCCAGTCCTACGCCGGCAACGTCTACCTCGGCAAGGTGCAGAACGTCCTGCCCAGCATGGAAGCGGCGTTCATCGACATCGGCAAGGGCAAGAACGGCGTGCTGTACGCCGGCGAGGTCAACTACGACGCACAGCTCGCCGGGCACGGGCCGCGCAAGATCGAGCAGGTCCTCAAGAGCGGCCAGGACGTCCTGGTCCAGGTCAGCAAGGACCCCATCGGCCACAAGGGTGCCCGGCTCACCAGCCAGGTCAGCCTGCCCGGCCGCTACCTCGTCTACGTGCCCGAGGGCTCCATGACGGGCATCAGCCGCAAGCTCCCCGATACCGAGCGCACCCGCTTGAAGGCGATCCTGAAGAAGATCGTCCCGGACGATGCCGGCGTCATCATCCGTACGGCCGCCGAGGGCGCGTCCGAGGAGGAGCTCACCGCTGACGTACGCCGTCTGCAGGCGCAATGGGAGGTCATCTCCGGGAAGGTCGCCGCAGGCGGCGGCCCGGTGCTGCTGCACGCCGAACCGGACCTGGTGATCCGGGTCGTCCGGGACGTGTTCAACGAGGACTTCACCTCGCTCGTCGTCCAAGGTGACAGCGAGTGGGACACCATCAAGGAGTACGTCGACTTCGTCGCGCCCGACCTGGCTTCCCGGATCAGCCGGCACACCGCCGACGTGGACGTGTTCGCGGTCCACCGGATCGACGAGCAGCTGGCGAAGGCGCTCGACCGCAAGGTGTGGCTGCCGTCGGGCGGCTCGCTGGTGGTCGACCGCACTGAGGCGATGTTCGTCATCGACGTGAACACCGGCAAGTACGTCGGCAAGGGCGGCAACCTCGAAGAGACGGTCACCCGCAACAACCTCGAGGCGGCGGAGGAGATCGCCCGCCAGCTGCGGCTGCGTGACCTCGGCGGCATCATCGTTGTGGACTTCATCGACATGGTGCTGGAGAGCAACCGTGACCTGGTCGTCCGGCGGCTGGTCGAGTGCCTGGGCCGTGACCGCACCAAGCACCAGGTCGCCGAGGTCACGTCGCTCGGCCTGGTGCAGATGACCCGAAAGCGGGTCGGCCAGGGCCTACTGGAGAGCTTCAGTGAGACCTGCGAGGCCTGCGCGGGGCGCGGCGTGATCGTGTCCGACGCCCCCGTCGACACCCCGGCGCAGGTCGAGCGGTTCGACGACCGCGGACCACGCGACCGGAAGGCGGCTGCGGCCGGCCCCGCCTTGGTCGCGGCCGCCACCGGCGGTAGGGCCGACCCCGCCCCGTCGTCGTCCGGGGCGGCTGCGTCCCCGCCGGTGTCGTCCGACCCAGTCGCGGCCGCCGGGTCCGAGCCTTCGCCCGCAGCGCCGCGTGCGCGCCGTCGCCGCGGCGGGCGAGGCGCAGGCGCAGCGACGTCAGCTGCCGTCGTCGAGGCGGAGCCGGACGGTCTGCTGGGGTCGGCTCACGATCCCCAGCCGGTGGACGCCCCGCAGGAGCCCGAGCCGCAGGAGGCCGCCCCGCAGGAGCCCGAGCTGCAGGAGCCCGAGCTGCAGGAGCCCGAGCTGCAGGAGCGCGAGCCGCAGGAGCCCGCCCCGCAGGAGCCCGAGCCGCAGCCGGCCATAGAGGTCGTGACGGTGGTGCAGGAGGGTTTGGCCGACACTTCCGGCGCCGCGCCGCGCCGCCGCCGCCGTGCCACGAGCCGTCCCGCGGGCCCGCCCAGCACCGACTGACCGGCCGGACGGGCCTGTGGCCCCACGGGTCCATCCGGTAGTGTCGCGTGATCACGTGGGACACGAGTCTGCTCGTGTGGCGGCCCCGGTGCCGGCCCCCACGCACGCCAGGCTTTCTCATCAGTCACAACCGCAGTCGCCCACCACCCGAGTCGCCCGTCCTGCCAGGTGACCGTCATTGCCAGCGAGGAGTTCAGCCGTGTACGCCATCGTCAAGACCGGCGGCAAGCAGTACAGGGTCGCCGTCGGTGACGTCCTCGAGGTGGAGAAGGTGCTGGGTGCACCCGGCGCGCCGGTCACCCTGCCTGCCCTGCTCGTCGTCGACGGCACGACCGTGACCACCGACCCGACCGCGCTTGCCGGCGTCACCGTCAGCGGTGAGGTCGTCGCACAGACCAAGGGCCCGAAGATCCGGATCCTTAAGTACAAGAACAAGACCGGCTACAAGAAGCGCATCGGCCACCGCCAGAAGCTGACCCAGGTCCGGGTCACCGGCATCGAGACTGCGTAGGG
>JAYVYM010000363.1:0-3194 GCA_043784245.1 Frankiales bacterium | reverse complement strand
GGCCTGCGGGCCCAGGCGCAGGCCTGGCGGGGCGCCGAGACCGAGCGGGGTTTCTCGATGGCGCTGGGCCGCTTCGGCGACCCGGCCGACCCGGAGTGCGTCGCGGCGCTGGCGTTCCAGGACGGCGCGCTGCGGGGCTTCCTGCATTTCGTGCCCTGGGGACCGAACGGGCTGTCCCTTGACCTGATGCGCCGCGACCGCGAGGCCGACAACGGCGTCAACGAGTTGCTCATCGCCAAGGCGCTGCAGGCCGGGCCGGCCCTCGGAGTCACCCGCTTCTCGCTCAACTTCGCGGTCTTCCGTTCTTCGCTCGAGCGCGGCGAACGGCTCGGCGCAGGGCCGGTCCTGCGGGCCTGGCGGGGTTTCTTGCTGTTCGCGTCACGGTGGTTCCAGATCGAGACGCTCTACCGCTTCAACGCGAAATTCCGGCCGATCTGGGAGCCGCGGTTCGTCTGCTACCCGACCGCCCGGGACCTGCCGCGGGTCGCCCTCGCAGCGCTGGAGGCCGAGGCCTTCCTCGTCTGGCCCCGGCCATTTCGCCGCCGCGACTGAGCTGGCCGGGTCAGCCGCTGTGCGCGACCTCGAGGGCGGTCAGGAAACGCTCCAGGGGGCTTTCCAGGCCCCACCGATCCGACAGCGCCAGTAGCTGCGCCGGGTCGCGGGGGGTGCGCGGCAGCGCGTCGTCGTACGCGGGCAGGTTCAGGTCGCACACCAACCGGGTGACCGCCGGGCCGACCGCAAGATAGTCGCGGGCGGCCTTGAGCTTTGCGCGCGAGCCGGCCGGGAAGCCGTCCTGGCTGTCGTCGTCGAGCGCTGCGATGATCATCTCGATGGTGCCGAAACGGCTCACGAGCGCAGCGGCCGTCTTGTCCCCGATACCCTTGACACCCGGCAGCCCATCGCTGGGATCGCCTCGCAGCACGGCGAAGTCGGCGTACGCCGTGCCGGGGATGCCGTATTTCGCGGTCACCGCTGCCTCGGCGTACGGCTTCATCTTCTCCACCGCGTAGAGCACCCGGACCGGCCGGTCGTCGCGGACGAGCTGCAGCAGATCCCGGTCGCCGGTGACGATGTCGACCGCGCCGGGCTCCCGGGTGGCCAGCGTGCCGATCACGTCGTCGGCCTCGTAGCCCGCGGCGCCGGCGACCGGCACCCCGAGCGCCGCGAGCACCTGCTCGATCACCCCCACCTGCGCGGCGAGCGCGGGCGGTTCGGCCTCGGCGCCGCCCGCAAGGGTCCGGTGCAGCTTGTACGACGGGACAGCGGCGACCCGGAACGCCGGCCGCCAGTCGAGGTCGACGGTGGCGACCAGCCGGGCCGGCCGGGTGTCCCGGACGACCCGCGCGACCAGGTCGAGGAACCCCCGCACCGCGTTGACCGGCTCGTCGCGGGGCGAGCGGACCCGGTCCGGGACACCGTGGAACGCGCGGTACCACAGGGCGGGGGAGTCGAGCAGGGTCAGTTGTCCTGGCACCTGCGCACCCTTTCACCCGGCGGTTAGCCTCAGGTCATCACCGCACAGCTGGGAGCCAGCATGCCGACCGTCTTGCGAACCCTGCCCACCGCCGAGGCCGAGGGCCTGCTCGAGTTGACCCGTGACCTGGCCCGGGGTGAGCTCGCGCCGCGGGTCGATGAGATGGAGGCGGGCGGGCAGTTCCCGCGCGAGGTCTTCCGGACGCTCGGCAAGGCCGGTCTGCTGGGGCTCCCCTATGCCGAGGAGCTCGGTGGCGGCGGCCAGTCCTACGAGGTCTACCTGCAGGTCCTGGAGGAGCTAGGCCGGGTCTGGGCCGCGGTGGCGGTCGGGGTCAGCGTGCACACCCTGGCCTGCTTCCCGGTCGCGGAGTGGGGCACGGCCGCTCAGCGCGACCGATTCCTGCCGGAGATGTTGGGCGGCGAGTTGCTCGGTGCCTACTGCCTGTCGGAGGCGCACAGCGGGTCGGACGCCGCGGCGCTGTCGACCCGGGCGGTCCGCCAGGGCGAGGACTACGTCGTCGACGGGACCAAAGCCTGGGTGACGCACGGCGGGCACGCGGACTTTTACAACCTGATGGTCCGCACCGGTGGCCGGGGGCCGACGGGCATCTCGTGCCTGCTTGCCGACGCTGCCACACCGGGCATGTCGGCGCTGGCGCCCGAGCGCAAGATGGGCATGCGTTCCTCGCACACCGCCTCGATGGTGCTCGAGGGTGCCCGGGTGCCGGCTGACCGGCTGCTGGCCGGCGAGGGCGAGGGCTTCCGGATCGCGATGAGTGCCCTGGACAGTGGGCGGCTCGGCATCGCGGCCTGCGCGGTCGGTCTGGCCCAGGCCGCCCTCGACGTGGCGGTCGACTACGCGGTCGGCCGGCGACAGTTCGGCTCGGCGATCGCGGACTTCCAGGGGGTGTCCTTCCTGCTCGCCGACATGGCCACCGGGATCGAGGCGGCCCGATCGCTCTACCTGGCGGCGGCCCGCCTGAAGGACGCCGGTCTCCCGTACGCCGCGCAGGCCTCGATGGCCAAGTTGTTTGCGACCGACACGGCGATGCGGGTGACCATCGACGCCGTCCAAATCCTCGGCGGCTACGGCTATGTCGAGGACTTCCCGGCCGAACGCTACTTGCGCGAGGCAAAGATCATGCAGATTTTCGAGGGCACCAACCAGGTGCAGCGGGTCGTCATCGGTCGGGCGTTGACGGCGACGTGACCGATCCGGATTTCGACGTGACCGACCGCAAGATCCTCGGCCTGCTGCTGGCCGACGGGCGTCGCAGCTACACCGATGTCGCCCGGGACACCGGCTTGTCGACCTCGGCCGCCCACCAGCGGGTCCGCCGGCTCGAGCAGCGCGGCGCGATCACCGGCTACCGGGCCGTCGTCGACCCGCAGGCGGTCGGCCTGCCGCTGACGGCGTTCGTCTCGATCACGCCCACCGACCCGGCCGCCCCCGACGACTTGCCCGAGCGGCTCGCGCATCTCGACGCCGTCGAGGCCTGCCACAGTGTGGCCGGCGACGAGAGCTACATCCTCACCGTGCGGGTGGCGACCCCACCCGATCTGGAGCACCTGCTCCAGCAGATCCGGGCTGCGGCCCAGGTGTCGACCCGCACGACCGTGGTGCTCAGCACCCCGTGGGAAGGCCGAACCCGGCCGCCGACAGCCTGAGGGCGCGGCGAGCCGGTCTCATGGCTGGACGCCTGGACCTCAGCACGTGGCCA
>JAYVYM010000362.1:0-2745 GCA_043784245.1 Frankiales bacterium | reverse complement strand
ACGCCACAGGCCGGCTGGCCCAACGTCAGCAGCCCGACCTGGTGGCGACGCTCGGCGACCACCAGTACCGGTTGCCACCCTGGACGCGCTGAGGAACGGCTACGCCACGACGGCCTGGGACGGACTGCGAGCCAAGGACCACCCGGTGCCCGGGCACCACGAGTACGACGACCCGGGGGCGAAGGGCTACTTCGCCTTCTTCGGCAAACCTGCCTGGTACGCGTACGACATCGGTCTAGGCTGGCGCGGCTAGGCCCTGAACAGCCTGTTCCCCCTCGCCAATCAGCTGGCCTGGCTGCGGTCCGACCTCGCCGCACACCGCGGAGCAAGCGTGGTGGCCACCTGGGCCGACCCCCGCTGGTCCTCTGGCGTGAAGCACGGCAACGACCCGGCCGTCCAGCCACTGCTCGATGCCTTCGCCGGCCACAGCGGGGTGGTCCTGAACGGCCACGAGCACAACTACGAGCGTTTCGCGCCGGTGGCCGGCCTGCGCCAGTTCGTCGTCGGTACCGGGGGGTCATCCTCGTACCCGTTCGGCGCGCCCGTCGCGGGCAGCCAGTTCCGGCTGACCGGCGTGCCCGGCGTCCTGCTGTTGCGGCTGCTTTCCGCCGGCCACTACACGTGGCGGTTCCTGGACGTGGCCGGCGCTGCCCGCGACAGCGGCAGCGGCAGCGGCTGACCAGCCCCGACGTGTTCGACGGCCCGCGGCGCGGGCGCTGCGAGCGGTGCCTCGACCTGCGGAAACTGTCAGTCCCGGCGGTAGAAATGTCCGCATGCTGGACCGCCGCCGGGATGGCGGTGCCGTCGGTCGGTGCCACAGGGCTCTCGCGCTGCCGTTTGCCCTCAATACGGCACCCGTCGGCGTCCGGCCTCTGTCCAGCAGTCGCCGAGGGTGGACCGAGCCAGTCAAGGGTTCAGGCCGGGTGCTCCGTGAGCCGATGAGAGTGCATGGAGCCGGGAGAGTCGGGGCGAGCGCGGGCAGCGAAGGCCGCTCAGAACGCAGACAACCTGGAGTCACAGGCGCGGGAGCTGCTCCACCGCGCCGAGCACTCCCGCCAGGTCGCCGGCTTGATCACCCTTGGGAACGAGGGGGAGCAGATCATCGGCGCTGTGCTGGAACAGCTCACACCGGACGGCTGGGTGGTACTGCACGACCGGCGACGCCAACCGGGTTCACCGGCCAACCTTGATCACATTCTGGTCGGCCCAGCCGGGATCTTCGTGATCGACGCGAAGAACTGGACTGGGGGTCGGCTGCGCCTCGACGACCGTGGGATGGCCCTGGCGAAATGGCGTAAGGATGACGAGCTGCACGCTGCCAAGGTCGACGGCGACATCGTTCGCGAGCACGTAGCCGCGCTTGGCGCCGTCGCTAGGACCGTGGCCGTCCTGGCCTTTGTGCACGACATGAGTCTGGTAAGGCCGGTGGAGCACAAGCAGGTTGTCCTCCTGCAACGTGATCAGCTCCTGATCTGGCTGCGCGGCCTGCCGACCCTCATCACCCCCGAGCAGGTTGCCTGCGTCGCGGCGGGCCTCGACGTACTACTACCCCCACGCCTGACGCAACGACCTGATAGCCGCACCCCCGTGTCGTCGCCGATGCCGCGGTTCGGCAGCAGCGGGTCGAACGCAGCAGATACCGGAGAAGTAACCCAACCGCTGGCAGCTGCCCGCGCCCGGCCGGTGACGGCGGCCATGAAGCGCAAGGACCGAGCCCGGAACAAGGCTCGCCAGGAGCTGAAAGCCGGTGCGGTGAAGCTGGCGATTCTGGCCGTGTGCATCCCCGTTGTGCCCTGGGTCGTCCAGCACGTCGTCAGCGCGGCGACTCCGCACATCATCAGTCACTTGGTCCCACCCACACCGACCCCGACAAAGTCCAATGCAGTGACTGAGCCGCGGCCCCCGGGCCGGTGATGAAACCGCCATCTTGGGTGGATGGATCGTCTGCCGGCGCGCCGCCAAGCCCAGGGCTGCTGCTGATCGCGTTGCACAAGACCTGCGCACTCGTGCTCGGCCGTACTGATTCGGGCGTCGGGTGGCTGCGGCAACCACAGCTCGCCCATCCTGATGGCCGCAACTCGCCCCCTTGAGGAGTATCAGCCGGCCTTAGCCACCAGGTCATGCCCATAAACCTTGGCTCGCGAGGGGCCGTCGGCAGCGGGTACGACATAGAACCGGAGTGGCTCAACGGACAGCAGGTCACGGGGACCGTGGCGGCTGGCTGACCCGGCAAGGGCAGCCTCTGGTTACCTGGTTCGTCTGGACGTATCGATATCCGCTGAGGGGCTCGCGCACGGCGGGAGAGAGCGAACGTACGGGCAACCACCTCATCCTTTCCGCCGGTATGAGGGACAGCCCTGGGATGCGGACGACCAGACCGTGCCTGTAAACCTGCGCGCGGGCGCTGCGGGCCTGGAGACGTTCGACGATTGGCTCAGTGCTGGAGTCTGGGTCGCGTTGCACGCGACGTACACACGGTTCAGCAGCTAAGCGACAGTAGGAGCCGACCCGTCTGCGGGCGGATGCCCGCTCTGCCGTTGGTCGCCGTGCTCGCCGTGCTGCGGGCTGCCGCCCATCATTGTGAGCATCGGCAGGCCGCCACTGCGGAAGAAGCGAACGACGAGGACCGCCGCCAAGAGCAGGAAGGCGATGTTCAGGAAGGTGGTGTAGTTCCACGTCACGGCGGCGTCGGTGACCTTGGCATGGCGCCCGCTCGGGATGAGCCCCAACGGCGCGAAGATCAGC
>JAYVYM010000361.1:0-6064 GCA_043784245.1 Frankiales bacterium | reverse complement strand
AGCGCCGGCGCCATGGCGCGGGCGGCTGCTGCGCTGCAGGAGGCTCCCGGCGACGCTGCCCTGGCGGCTGTTGCCGTCGGCAAGCGGGCCGGCACCCGGGTGCTGGCAGCGGCGGCCGGTCCGGTCGCCTCGCGGCACCGGCGGGCCGGGCAGCTCGCCGCCGTGCTGCTGACCGTTGTTGCGCTGGCCTTCGGTGCCCGGGCCTGCCTCGCACCCAGTCCAACCGTCGTGCCACGGCTGCTCGCCGGCGGCACCATCCAGCCCGCGGAGAACGCCGTACGCGCCGCGGGGCTCGCGGCGCGCCGACGCACGGTGCCTTCGGCAGCCGTCCCGGCCGGCGCCCTCGTCGGCAGCGACCCGGCCGCCGGTACCGCCGTCCACCGCGGCGACCAGGTCACGCTGCTGGTCAGCGAAGGGCCTGCCGCCGGGCCCGCGGTGGCCAGCCCCCAGGTGTCGCCGCCTACAGGCGGCAGCGGCAGCGACGGCGGTAAGGGCGGCGGCAAGGGCAACGGCAAGGACGGCCGCGAGAAGTGACCGGGTCGCAGCGCCTGCTGGGCGACCGCTACGAGCTTGCCGGCACCCTCGGTGTGGGCGGCATGGCCGAGGTCTTCCTCGGTACCGACACCCGGCTCGGCCGCGCCGTCGCGGTGAAGGTCCTCCGGGCCGACCTCGCCCGCGACCCGAGCTTCCAGCAGCGGTTCCGCCGCGAGGCCCAGGCCGCCGCGTCGCTGAACGCCCGTTGCATCGTCTCGGTCTACGACACCGGCGAGGACACCGTCGACGGGACGCGTGGGGTCCCCTGGATCGTCATGGAGCACGTGCTGGGCCGCACGCTGCGGGACGTGCTCCGCGAGGAAGGCCCGCTGCTGCCCGTTCGGGCCCTGGAGATCGTCGCCGACGTCTGCTCCGCGCTCGAGGTCGCGCACGAAGCCGACATCGTGCATCGCGACATCAAGCCGGCCAACGTCATGCTCACCCCTGCCGGCGAGGTCAAGGTGATGGACTTCGGCATCGCCCGGGCGGCGGCGGGCAGCAGCCAGACGATGACGCAGACCGCCAACGTGCTGGGGACCGCCGCGTACCTGTCGCCCGAGCAGGCCCGCGGCGAGCACGTCGACGCCCGCAGCGACCTGTACTCGACGGGCTGTCTGCTGTACGAGCTGCTCACCGGCCGACCGCCGTTCATCGGCGAGAGCCCGGTGGCGGTGGCCTACCAGCACGTCCGCGAAGACCCGGTGCCGCCCTCCCAGATCGACGAGGGGCTCGACGCCACCTTCGATGCTGTCGTGCTCAAGGCGATGGCCAAGAACCCCGCCAACCGCTACCAGAGCGCCGCCCTGATGCGCGCCGACCTGCTGCGCGCCGCCGCCGGCGAGCCGGTGGAGGCGACCCCGGTGCTGTTGATGGCCTCGACGGTGGTGCCGCACACTGCCCCAGCTGTCAGCAGGCCGGTTCGGCGCCGTCGGGGTCTGGTGTATGCGCTGTTTGCCCTGCTCCTGGTGGCAATCGCGGTCGGGACCGGGCTGGCGGTCAAGGGGGTGCTGTCGCGCGACACCGGCCTGGTCGAGGCCCCGGCAGTGGTCGGGCTGTCACAGCAGGACGCTCAGGTCCGGCTGGCCGCGGCTGGGCTGACCGTCGGTCAGGTCCGGCAGGTCTTCCTGGACCGGCCGGTCGCGCAGGTCGTCGAGCAGTCCCCGGTCGGCGGGATCCTGTTGCAGTCCGGCGGCCGGGTCGACCTCGTGGTCAGCAAAGGCGTCGAGATGACCCTGGTGCCGGCCCTGGTGGGGCAGTCCCGCAAGGAGGCCGAGGCGCAGCTGGGGCAGGCCAAGCTCGCCCTCGGCAACGTCATCGGGCGGGGCGGCAATATCGCGCCCGACCAGGTCCTGGAAGTGATACCGCCGGCTGGTACCCAGCTGCCGACCGGGCAGCGGGTCACGCTGGTCGTCTCGACCGGCCAGGTCGAGATCCCGCTGGTCGTACGGCTGCCGCAGGAGCAGGCCGTCCAGCAGCTGCAGGCCGCCGGCTTCAGCGTCGGTGTTCGCCTGCGTGATGACCCCGGCACCCCGGGCATCGTGCTGTCGCAGGACCCGGCGAACTCCACCGCCCTGCGCGGCAGCACCGTGACCGTCGTCGTCTCACACACGCCGCCGCCGCCGCCGAGCCCGACGCCGTCCCCGTCCCCGTCCCCGCCGCCGCCTTCTCCGTCTAGCACGCCCAGTCCGACGCTGAGCTCAACGCCCCCGTCGTCAGGCCCGCCGCCGTGAGGCTGCGAGCCGCTGCTCAGCTCAGGACGGCCAGCCGGCGGTTCTCGACCGCCCGTGCCAGGGCCGGCGCGAGGACTGCGGCGCCGGCATCGCCGCACTGACGCAGCCACGATCCCAGCAGGAGGTGGCCACCCTGCGTCAGAACAGACTCGGGGTGGAACTGGACGCCCTCGATGGGTGCGTCGCGGTGCCTCAGCCCCATCACGACGCCGCTCGCGGTGTGCGCGGTGACCTGCAGCTCCGGCGGCACGGTGGCCTCGTCAACAGCGAGCGAGTGGTAGCGCGTTGCCGTGAACGGCCGCGGTAGCTCGTGGAGCACCCCGGCGCCCTCGTGTTCGATCTCGCTGGTCCGCCCGTGCAGCAGCTCCGGCGCCGGCCCGACCGTCGCCCCGTACGCCACCGCGATCGCCTGATGGCCCAGACAGACCCCGAGCAGCGGTACACCGGCCTGCTCGCACAGCATGACCAGCTCGACGGACGCACCGGCGTCCTGCGGCGTGCCGGGCCCAGGTGAGAGCAGCACCCCGTCGGCTCCCTGGAGGTCGAGCACCCCGGGCTCGTCGTTGCGGCGCACCCTGCACTCGGCGCCGAGCTGGCCGAGATACTGCACGAGGTTGAACACGAAGCTGTCGTAGTTGTCCACGACCAGGATCCGGGTCACCGGCACAACGTACGTGCCGGCGCGGGCGGCTACTTCCGGGCGCCCGCGACGGAGCTGAGCTCCAGCGGCCCGTTGTACGCCGGCAGCCTCGCGTCGTCCTGCGCCGTGACGGCGTAGCCCAGCCCGAAAGCATCGACGTAACGCCTGAACAGCTCGATCCCTGGCTCGCGAGCCAGCGCCGCACGCATCGCCCCGCGGTCCCCGACGGCCGTGACAATGAACGGCGGCCCGTACACCTGGCCGTGCAGGACAACCGTGTTTCCGACGCAGCGCACGGCGCTGGTGGAGATCACCCGCTGTCCCATCAACGTCATCGCCTCTGCGCCGCCCACCCACAGCGCGTTCACGACGGCCTGAACGTCCTGCTGGTGGACGACAAGATCATCAGGATTGGCGGACCGGCTGCCCGCCGGTGCATCGTCCAGGCTGACGGTGAGCGCGGGCCCGGCGACGGCCATCGTGCCGGCGGCCAGGGCGAGCGTGTCGCCGCCGGCCTTCTCCCGCGCGACGCGGCCGTCTCGCGCCGCCGCGTCAGCGCCGGCTCGCTGTACCTGCGCGCGTAGGTCGGCCGCGGCGCGCTCCTGCCGCGCAACCTCCACACGCTCCCGTGAGATCAGCTCACCGAGCTGCAGCCGGCGCCCGGCGCGCAGGTCGGTGCCACCGGCGGTGCTCGCGCTGGTCGCGAACAGCAGCCCGGCCGCCGCCGCGGTCAGCGCGACGAGCATCGTGGGTAGCCGCCGGGCGCGACGGGGGTGCGGCACGCGGTCTCCAGGGCTCGGCCAGCAGCGACGGCCCTTACGCTAACCGGCACCGCCAGGTCGGCGGACCAAGCCAGGGAGGCTGCAGTGCCGGAGTCCAAGAAGCGCAAGAAGGCGGTCTACCCGCCTGCGCCTGCTCCGGGCGCCAGGCGCAAGAAGGGCCCCAGCCCGGTCTGGCTGGCCCCGCTGATGCTGACGCTGTTCGCGATCGGCATCGTCTGGCTGGTCGTCTTCTACGTCACGCAAGGCAACATGCCGCTGGTGGGCGGTCTCGGCAACGGCAACCTGGCGGCCGGCTTCGGCTTCATCGTGCTCGGCTTCGTGCTGTCGACCCAGTGGCGCTAGGGACCGGGCGCGCAGGATGACCCCGCCCCGCTGGGCCATTCGAGTGACACGGCTGTAGTTCTCCCCAACGGTTGTCCACAGTGTGGATAACCGCCGGACTGGTTTAGACCAGCTCCAAGATGGTGGCGTTCGCTTGCCCGCCACCCTCACACATGGTCTGCAACCCGTACCGGATGCCGTTGTCACGCATGTGGTGGACCAAGGTCGTGAGCAGCCGCGCACCCGAGCCGCCGAGCGGGTGGCCCAGGGCGATGGCACCGCCGAGCGGGTTCAGTGCCTTCTCGGCCGCACCGAGCTCCGCCAGCCAGGCCAGCGGCACACTGGCAAAGGCCTCATTGACCTCGAAAGCCCCGATCTCGTCGATCCGTAGACCGGCGCGCTGCAGCGCCTTGCGAGTCGCCGGAATCGGACCGGTGAGCATCGGCATCGGCTCGCTACCGACGACGACAGCGGTGTGCACGCGCACCAGCGGCGTCAGCCCGAGCAGCGCGGCGTGCCGAGTGGTCGTCACCAGCAGGGCTGCAGCGCCATCGGAGATCTGTGAGGCGTTCGCGGCGGTGACGACGCCGTCCGGCAGGAAGGCCGGCTTGAGGGCCCCGAGGGTCTCGAGGGTGCCACCGCGCCGGATCCCCTCATCGACGGAGATGACCCCGTCCGCCGTGGTCAACGGTGCGATCTGACCGGCGAAGGCGCCACTGTCGGTGGCGGCCGCGGCCTTCTCGTGGCTAGCCAACGCGAACTCGTCGAGCCGCTGGCGGGACAACCCCCACTGAGCCGCGATCTGTTCGGCGCCGAGCCCCTGATGCGGGAAGTCGTCGCCGTAGCGGGCCCGATAGCCCGCACCCAGGGGGTTGCCGATCATCGCCGAGCCCATCGGGACGCGTGACATCGACTCGACGCCACCGGCGACAGCCAGGTCATAGTGACCGGCGATGACGCCGGCCGCCGCGAAGTGCAGCGCCTGCTGGGAGGACCCGCACTGCCGGTCGACGGTCGTGCCGGGCACCGACTCGGGCCAGCCGGCGGACAGCACGGAGGTGCGGGCGATGTCGAAGGTCTGCTCGCCCACCTGCGAGACGCACCCCCAGATCACGTCGTCGATCAGCGCCGGGTCGACGCCGCTGCGGTCGGCCAGGGCACGCAGGACATGCGCCGACAGGTCCGCCGGGTGGGTGCCGGCAAGGCCGCCGTTGCGCTTACCGGTGGGCGTACGGACTGCCTCGACGATGACCGCGTCGCGCAAGGAAACCTCCAGGAACGGGGTGTGCAAGCTGCCCAGACGCTACCCGTTGGGGCCACCTAGCCTCGTGGCTGTGCTCACCGCCGGCCCCTCCCGCCTGATCACAGCCACGCTGCTGACGGGCGCCGGGCTCCTGACGGTGGTGGCACTGCTGGCCGACCCGGCCGGGCAGCTGCTCGCGCTGCCGGCTGCCCTCGTGTTGGTCGCACTGGCCGTCCGCGACCTGACCCTGCGCCCGGTCCTGCTGGTCGACGAGGGCGGCGTCGTCGTGGTCATCGGGCTGCGTCGCCGACGGGTGCCCTGGAACCGTGTCGAGCAGGTCCGGGTCGTGCGGGATCGGCGTACACCCTTGCTCGAGATCGACCTGACCGATGAGGTGGTCGTGCTGTCCCGGCTGCGGCTGGGTCGATCACCGGACGACGTGCTGGCCGAGCTGCTAGCCCTGCAGCACCTGGGTACGCAGCACCACCGCGGCGACTAGTGCCGCCAGCACGCCCAGACACGCGCCGGCCTGCACCAGGTCGCGGCGGGGCGTGCTCGGCGCGTAGGCAAAGGCAAACGCCACCAGCCCGCCGGTGACCAGCCCGCCGATATGGGCCCGCCAGTCGATGATCGGCACGCTGAAGGTGATGACCAGGTTGATTCCCAGGAGCACCAGCACCGGCCGGGTCTGTCCGCCGAGCCGGCGCACGACGACGTAGAAGGCGCCGAACAGCCCGAAGATGGCCCCGGACGCACCGACTCCGATCTGGTTGGGCGACGAGACCAGGAAGGACAAGGTGGACCCGCCGAGCGC
>JAYVYM010000360.1:0-3716 GCA_043784245.1 Frankiales bacterium | reverse complement strand
CTCGTCGGCGCGGACGACGACGCCGAACCGGCGACGCCCCGCGTCTACGAGGTCGACCCGCTCGGACCGTTCGAAGACGACCCGAACGTCACCGACAAGAAGTTCCCCGGCAACCCGACCCGGTCCTACCGGTCCCACGACCCGCTCCGGGTCGTCGCCGAGGTCACCGACTGGACCCGGCACTCCCCAGAGGAGCTCCAAGGGATGCTCGCAGGGCTGGCCCGGCTCCGCGCCGAGGGCCGAGACCTCGTCCTGGACTAGGCCAGGACTAGGCCGCCCCTCCCATTTCGGGTAACGATTTTGGTCGGCTTGGGAACGCCTAGCCAGTGCCCACGCAGAAGCGCTGGTCAAAGACTGACGTCGGGAGCCCGCCATTGTCCTGCGGATCGCCCGATCTACCGAGACGCGCCAGAAGTACACCTTCAGGTCAATCATCCGGTGCTTGCGCAGTCGTCACACCCGGCGGCGCCTGCCGAGTGCCGGCGTCTGACCTTTCCGGAGCAGGGTCCTAGGACTGAGGTCTGATGGCGTCGGCGCGGTGATGGGTCGACGGTGGGCGTACCGGGGGCAGGTCCGGTGCGGTGGAGGAGTCGACGTGCGGGTGTATCGGCAGATGGTCGTGAGCGCGCTGGCGGTCGTGACCATTGCGGGCCTCGGTGCCGCCGCGACGGGGCTGTTTTCCGCGGATGCCCCGGGCTGGTTCACCGAGACCAGCGTCGAGCGGGCCAATCAGCAGCCCGTCCTAGACAACCGCCCGGTCCTGGACCGGCGCACGTCACCACAGCCGTCAGCAGGTCCCGACCGACCGACCGACCGACCGGTGACACCCAAACCGTTTGCTAGCGCACGGATGTCGACCCCGGAACCGGACGGAGTCGACCACGGCCCGGCGACCGCGACGCCCGAGGCTGACAACCGTGGCCGAGCCACGCCGACGCCAGCCGCAGAGCACTCGGGCCGGGCCACTCCCACCCCGACACCGGACGCCGATCACGGCCCTGGCCCTGGCTCCGGAACCGGCGGCGGCGGCGGCAGCAGCGGCGGCACGAAAGGCAGCGGCGGCAACGCGCCCGGGGGCTGAGACCCGGACCTGCGAACCGGCGGCCCGGCCGGGCGATGAGCGTGCTGTTGACGGCCGCCGCGAGGCAGGTGCGGCGCTGAACCGGACTACCGTTCGACAGAGATCAGGCCGCCTGGAAGGACCGCTTCGACAGGCCGATGAAGTACCCGTCGATCGTCGTGGTGACCTGAGCATCTGGTTGCGCGGCTGCGCCGAGGGTGACGAACAACGGCGTGAAGTGCTCGACCGTCGGGTGCGCGTACCGCAGGCCGGGCGCCCGCGTACGGAAGTGCGCGAGCTCGTCGACGTCCCCGCGAGCCAGCGCGTCGGCGGCCCACAGGTCGAACTCCGACGACCAGCCGGGGACCACCTCGGGTCGATGCCAGTCGACGTACGGCAGGCCGTGCGTCATGAAGCCGGACCCGATGACCAGGACGCCCTGCTCGCGCAGGACGCGCAGCCGAGCCCCGAGAGCGAGCAGGCGGGTGGTGTCGTGGGTGGGGATGCTCAGCTGCAGGACCGGGAGGTCCGCGTCCGGGTACATCACCTTGAGCGGCACCCAGGCGCCGTGGTCGAGACCCCGGTCACGGTGCTCGTGGACGCTCTCGCCGTCGGGCAGCACGCCGATCACGGCCCGGGCGAGCTCGCCGGCGTCCGGGGTGTCGTAGCGCATCCGCGAGTACGCCGGGTCGAAGCCGCCGAAGTCGTAGACCAGCTCGGTTGCTGCCGCCGTGCTGGTCAGGCTCAGCGGCGCGCTCTCCCAGTGCGCCGACACGATCAGGACCGCCTTCGGCCTGGGCAGGTCGCGGGCCCAGCCGTGCAGCTGGGTCATCCACGCGGTGTCCTCGAACAGCGGCGGGGCGCCGTGGCTGATGTACAGCGACGGCAGTGGGCCATCCTGCTCTGTCCAGGTCCGGTGTGGGTTGTCGACCTCGAGCTGGGCTGCATGTCGCAGGTGACCGGCGAACGGGTGTGCCGAGGGGAGTCGGGCGTCGGCAGCGACCGTCGTCGGGCTGGGCGTACGTGTCATCGTCATCAGCTTCCTCGTTTCGGCAGGGCCTGCCCTGCACAGTGCAAGGTGGTTGAGCATTCAAGCATTCCGGTCGGCCAGCGGTCGCCGCCGGAGTCTGAGACGGTACGGGTGAGACCTGCATCGGGAGGTGGCGCCGTGGCGCGCATCGGGCACGAGGACGAGCCATTCATCGTCGTACCGGATGACCCGGAAGAGCCGGTGCCGCAGGGCGTTCCCGAGCCGGCTCCGGAGCGGGAGCCGGTTCCGGCGCAAACATGAGCGCACCGGACGTCGAGCCGGTCGTGCACGGTTCGGTCCGGGCGTTGCGCACGTTCCGGCTGTTGCCGGAGGGAGTGCTGGCACCGGTCACCGGCCGCGCGGCGTGGGGCAGCGGCGTCAACACCGCGACCTGTGAACGCCGCCTGGGCGACCACCACCGGGCGCCCGAGCGGGGGTGCTCGTGCGGGCTGTGGGCGTTCGGCGACCTGCAGGCACTGCGCGAGTCCGACCTGCGCGAACAGGATGAGGTCGTCGCCGTCATCCGATGCCACGGCCGGGTCATACCCGCGACCCTCGGGCTGCGTGCCGAGCACGCGGCCCTGGAGGCGGTCTGGCTGGCACCGAGCGTGCCCGGCCCCCTGCGCGCCCGGCTCGGCGCGGCCTATCCGCAGGCAGCGGTGTACCGGTCGATCCCCGCCATGCTGGCCGAGCACCCGCTGTCGTCGCTGCCGTCCTACCGGCTGCCGACCGTGCCGCGATCGCTGCCGGTCCACCTGCAGCTGGCGGCCACGGTGCTGTGGTGGTGGGCCGTCATCGGATGGCTGCTCGTGCTGCTGCCGGCCCAGCGCCCTCCGGGCGCCCCACCGACCCTGCTCGAGCCGGTCGCGCTGGTGACCCCGCTGCTGATCGCTGCCCTGACCGCGGGGCTGATGACGCGTCCGAGCCGCTGGCCATGGGGCCTCGTGGCGCTGGCTGTACAGAGCGCGCTGGCCCTGGCCAGCATGCTGGTGCTGGACCGGTGGGTGGCCTTCGAGCAGCTCTCGGTGCTGGCCGGCGCCGCCGGCACCTTGCACGTCCTGATCGCGTTCCGGGCCTGGCGACTCCGGCTGGGTCGCCCGGGCCGCGTCGGCCGCCCGCGGCGCCGGTAGCGCGGGAGTCCGGCCCGGACCAGCGGAAGGGCCGTGAGAGCTCCTCGCGACCCTTCCGGTCTGGACCGAAATCTCAGCTCTGGCGGCAGATGCCGTTCGTGCCGGCGAGCTTGACGTTGGGGACGAAACCGAACCTGGTGATGATGGTGCTGAACGCACCGTTGCACAGCGCGCCCGGGCCTGCGGCGTCGAAGCCGATGAAGCGCAGGGCGTCGTTGTAGCTCGGCGACCGGACGTCCACGACGTGGAAGACGTCACGTGAGCCCGGGAAGGTGGTGCTGCGGTAGACGGCAGCGTTGGGCTTCAGCGTGGTCGTACCTGCGACGACGGAGATCGGGGTCTTGCCGTCGATCTTGCCGATCTGGGCGCCGCCCCGCACATCGAGGACGACAGCATTGGCCTGTGCGATGAACTGGCCGGCGGAGTACGGCGCGATGGCCGAGCTGCGGTCAGCAACCGGGACCGTGCTTCCGGTGTTCTCCTGGAAGATCTTCAC
>JAYVYM010000359.1:0-10547 GCA_043784245.1 Frankiales bacterium | reverse complement strand
CGCGGCGTGGATCAGCGCGGAGACCGGGGTGGGCCCCTCCATGGCGTCGGGCAGCCAGGTGTGCAGCGGGAACTGCCCACTCTTGCCGCAGGCGCCGAGCAGCAGCAGCAGCCCGATCGCCGTCGCAGCGCCGCCCGAGAGCGCACCGGCGCTCGAGAAGACCCCCTGGAAGCTGGTCGTGCCGAGCGTCGCGAACATCGCCATGATCGCCAGGCTGAGCCCGACGTCCCCGACCCGGTTGGCGATGAAGGCCTTCTTCGCCGCGGTCGCGGCGGTCGGCCGGGTGAAGTAGAAGCTGATCAGCAGATACGACGCGAGGCCGACCCCCTCCCAGCCGACGTACAGGCCCAGGAAGCTGTCGGCCAGCACCAGCAGCAGCATCGCGGCGACGAACAGGTTGAGGTAGGCGAAGAACTGCCGCTTGCGGGCATCGTGGCCCATGTAGCCCAGCGAGTAGACGTGGATCAGGAAGCCGACACCGGTGATGAGCAGGACGAACGTGGCCGAGAGCGGGTCGAACAGCAGGCCGGCGTCGACGGTGAACCCGGCCACCGGGATCCAGCTGAACAGGTGCAGCTCCACCGATCGCTCGGACAGGCCCCTGAGGGCAAAAAAAGCCACCAGCCCGTAGCCGAAGGCTGCCCCCGTCAGGGCGCAGGCGAGAGAGGGACCCCACCGGTCGGTACGACGACCGCCCAGCAGCAGCACGGCGGCGCCGGCCGCGGGCAGCACCAGCAGCAGCCACAGCGCAGACAGCGCGCCCGTCGCGGTGACGGCCGAGAAGGCAACGTCGGTCATCGGGTCGGGCCTGTCGGCGGCACGGAAGTCGTCCTCGTCTCGTACGGCGGGTCGGCCGCGGGGGGCGGGTGGCGGGGGCGCCCGCGCGACCGGGTCAGGGTCGCGGGCGTGGTCAGTACTTCAGCAGGTTGGCGTCGTCGACCGACGCCGACCGCCGGGTACGGAAGATACTCATGATGATGGCCAGCCCCACGACGACCTCAGCCGCGGCGACGACCATCACGAAGAACGCCATCACCTGACCGTCCAGGTTGCCCTGGATCCGACTGAAGGTCACCAGGGTGAGGTTGACGGAGTTGAGCATCAGCTCGACACACATGAACACCAGGATCGCGTTGCGGCGCAGCAGCACCCCGAGCGCGCCGATCGTGAACAGCAGGGCGGCCAGCAGCAGGTAGTAGCTCGGGGTCATGCCTGCCGCACCGTGCCGCCGTCACCGGGCCGGTCTCGCAGCGCGGCCGCGACGCTGGTCGGCTCCTCGGAACCGTCCGGCAGCAGGGCCGCGGTGGCTGTCGAGTCGTGATCGGCAAAGACCCCCGGGCCGGGCAGGGCGAACGGGTTGTCGCTGGCAAACCGGCGCCGGGCCATCTCGGCCTGTCCGATCCGGGGCTCGGTGCGCTCCTTGTGCGCCAGCACCATCGCGCCGAGGGCCGCGGTGATCAGCAGGGCGCTGGTGACCTCGAAGGCGAAGACGTAGCGGGTGAACAGCAGCCGCGCGATCCCGACCACGTTGCCTTCGCCGTTCGCCTGGCCGAGACCGACGCCCTGGCGGCTCCCGACCGCCGAGCCCAGGGCACCCATCAGCAGGCCCGCGAAGCCCAGGCCGACGACGAACGCGGCCACCCGCTGCCCGCGCAGCGTCTCGACGAGCGAGTCGCTGGAGTCGACGCCCACCAGCATGAGGACGAACAGGAACAGCATGAGGATGGCACCGGTGTAGACGATGATCTGCACCGCAGCCAGGAAGGGGGCGTCCTGCGCGGCGTACAGGCCGGCGAACGCCAGCATCACGCCGGCCAGGAACAGTGCGGCATGCACGGCATTGCGGGCCAGCACCATGCCGATGGCGGCGACGACGGCGAGGGAGCCGAACACCCAGAAGGCGATGGCCTCTCCCGTGCCGCCGTTGATCACCGGCGCACCCCGTCCGATGCCGGGCGCGGGCCGTCGCCGGCGAACCGTCCTTCGACAGCGGGATCGCCATCGACCGGCTGCGGGTCGCTGGCGGTGCCGACGTAGTAGTCCGTCTCGTTGTCGCCGAGCCGCATCGGGTGTGGGGGCTGCTCCATGCCGGGCAGCAGCGGCGACAGGAGCTGGCCCTTGGTGAAGATCAGGTCCTGCCGGCTGTCGTCGGCAAGCTCGTACTCATTGGTCATCGTGAGCGAGCGGGTCGGGCAGGCCTCGATGCACAGTCCGCAGAAGATGCAGCGAAGGTAGTTGATCTGGTAGATCGAGGCGTAGCGCTCACCGGGTGAATAACGCGCCTCCTCGGTGTTGTCGGACCCCTCGACGTAGATCGCATCCGCGGGGCAGGCCCACGCGCACAGCTCGCAGCCGATGCACTTCTCGAGCCCGTCCGGGTGACGGTTCAGCACGTGCCGACCGTGGTAGCGCGGCGCGGTCGGCCGCACGAACTCCGGATACTCCTCAGTGATGACCTTCTTGAACATCTGGCCGAAGGTCAGGCCAAACCCTCTGACGGGGTCGAGCAAGGGGTTGAGGAAGCTCACTGCTGCTCCTCTCGTGACGGGTCGGACGGCGTGCCGGCGGCTACCCCCACCGGGGTCATGCTGCCACCCGCCGGGCTCACCAGGCTGCGGGGCGTCGGCGGGACCACCAAGTCCATCGGCGGCATCGGGAAGCCGCCCTGCGCCGGGGCGGTGTGCAGCGCGCTGCCGTCATCATCGGCGGGCGCGGGCTTGGCCCGCTCGGGCAGGAAGGTCAGGACGAGCAGCAGGAGCAGGGTGGCGGTGCCGACGTACAGCAGGACTCGGCGGGTGTCGGCGACCTCGGTGCTAAGCACCCTGATCGAGGCGAGCAGCAGAATCCAGACCAGGCTGGCCGGGATCAGGATCTTCCAGCCGAGCTTCATGAACTGGTCGTAGCGCATCCGTGGCATGGTGCCCCGCAGCCAGACAAAGAAGAAGATAAACATCAGGACCTTGAGCAGGAACCACACCATCGGAAAGTAGCCGGTGGACAGGATGCTGATCCGCGAGATCAGCGGTGGGGCCTGCCAGCCGCCCAGGAACAGCGTCACCGCGAGCGCGGAGACGGTCACCATGTTGATGTACTCCGCGAGGAAGAACATCGCGAACTTCAGCGAGGTGTACTCGGTGTGGAACCCGCCGACCAGCTCGCTCTCGGCCTCCGGCAGGTCGAAGGGCGCGCGGTTGGTCTCGCCGACCATCGAGATGGCGTAGATCAGGAACGACGGCAGGAGCAGCAGGACGTACCAGAGCTTGTGCTGCGCGGCCACGATCTCGCTGGTGGACAGCGAACCCGAGTACAGGAACACCGGGACGAGCGCGAGCCCCATCGCGACCTCGTAGCTGATCACCTGCGCCGCCGAGCGCAGGCCTCCGAGCAGCGGGTAGGTCGAGCCGCTGCTCCAGCCGGCCAGCACGATCCCGAACACGCCGAAGCTGGAGCACGCCAGGATGAACAGCACCCCGATCGGCAGGTCGGTGAGCTGCAGTGCGGTCTCGTGACCGGCGATCGACACCTTCGGGCCGAAGGGGATGACCGAGAAGGCCAGGAAGGCGGGGACGGCGGACAGGATCGGCGCCAGCACGTAGACCGGCTTGTCGGCCAGCGCCGGGATGATCTCCTCCTTCAACGCCAGCTTGAGCCCGTCGGCAAGGGACTGCCCCCAGCCGCCGGGACCGGTGCGGTTAGGCCCCGGGCGCTGCTGCATCCGCCCGACGACCTTGCGCTCGAACACGATGGTGAACAGCGTGATGAGCACCAGCAGGACGAAGACGAACACGGCCTTGATAAGCGTGATCCAGATGGGCTCGTGGCCGAAGCTGGACAGCGGTAGCTGGGTGTCCGGCACGCTCAGTTGCCCTTCCTGGTGTCGTTGCTTGTCGAGGCGCGAGTGAGGCTGACGACGCTGCCAGCAGCCGCCGCGAGGTCGCGGCGGACCGCAGCGTCGGGCGACCGGGTGGGCAGCCAGACCACCCGGTCGGGGAGGTCGGCGACCACCAGCGGCAGGGTCAGGCTGCCACGTCGGCTGCTGACGGTGACCAGGTCCCCGTCCGACACGCCCACCTCGGCGGCCGTTGCGGCCGACAGGTGCAGCCGGCTGCGCTTGGCGGTGCCGGCCAGGAAGGGCTCGCCGTCCTGCAGCGAGCCGTCGTCGAGCAGCCAGTGCCAGGTTGCCAGCACGGCTTCGCCGACACCTGGCCGGGCCGGCGCCATGGGCTCGACCGACGGCGGCGCCGGGTGGACGGCCACCGAGCCCAGCCGGCCGATCTCGGCGCGCGCAACCGCGTGTGCGGGCAGCCCGATCTCGGCGTCCATCTCGTCGGCCAGCACGTGCAGCACCCGGCCGTCGGGCAGCGCGCCGTTCAGCCGTAGCACCTGCTCGAACGGTCGGGCCCGACCTTCCCAGTCGAGGTACGTGCCGCTCTTCTCGACGGCCGCGGCCACCGGGAGCACGACGTCGGCGCGGTCGGTGACCGCCGAGCGACGAATCTCCAGGCTGACGACGAAGCCGACCCGGTCGAGCGCATCGAGTGCGAGCTCGGGGTCGGGGCAGTCGGCGGGGTCGACGGCGCCGACCAGCAGCGCTGACAGCTCGCCGTCGCGGGCGGCGGTCAGGATGCCGGTGAGGTCACGACCGGGGTGCGCGGGCACGACGGCCGCCCACTCCTGCTCGACCTCGCGACGGGCAACGGCGTCGTCGACCAAGCGGCCGCCCGGCAGCAGCGTCGGCAGGCAACCGGCGTCGATGGCGCCGCGCTCACCGGCGCGGCGGGGCACCCACGCCAGCCTGGCGCCAGTGGCCGTGGCAAGCGCAGCAGCCGCCGACAGGGCGCCGGGCACCTCGGCCAGGCGCTCGCCCACCAGCAGCAAGGCGCCGGGCAGTGCCAGCGAAGCCGCTGCACCTCCCGGATCCCCGGCACCGCTTGCGAGCGCCCGCAGCGCCACGGCCTCCTCGCCCGGAGACACCTGCAGCAGCTGGGCCGCGGTCTTGACCGCGCCCGGCGAACGGAACGGCGCCATCGTGAAGACCCGGGTGCCCTGCCGGCGGACGCCCTTGCGCAGCCGCAGAAAGACGATCGGCGACTCCTCCTCCGGCTCGAAGCCGGCGAGCACGACGGCGGGGGCGCTCTCGAGATCGGCATAGGTCACCGCGCCGGGCTGACCGACGTAGCGGCCGGCCACGCACGCAGCCAGGAAGTCGCGCTCCTCCACACTGTGCGGACGCGCACGGCTGTCGATGTCGTTGGTACCGAGCGCGACCCGGGCAAACTTCGAGTATGCGTAAGCATCTTCGACGGTGAGCCGCCCGCCGGGCAGCACCCCGACGCCGCCGGCGTCCCGGGCACCGGCGAGCCCCTTGGCGGCGCGCTCGAGCGCCTCGGTCCAGGAGGCCGCGACCAGCCGGCCGGTGGCCGCGTCCCGCACCAGCGGGGTGCTGAGGCGGTCGCTCTGCTGAGAGTAGGCAAAGCCCCAGCGGCCCTTGTCGCAGTTCCACTCCTCGTTGACCTCGGGGTCTGAACCTGCGAGGCGACGAAGCACCTTGCCACGCCGGTGGTCGGTGCGCAGCGCACAGCCCGACGCGCAATGCTCGCAGACCATCGGCGTCGAAACGAGGTCGAAGGGCCGCGCGCGGAACCGGTAGGCCGCGCCCGTGAGCGCGCCGACCGGGCAGATCTGGATGGTGTTGCCGGAGAAGTAGCTCTCGAACGGCTGGTCGGTGTAGATCGCGACCTGCTGCAGCGCGCCCCGCTCGAACAGCTCGATGAACGGGTCGCCGGCGATCTGCTGCTGGAACCGGGTGCAGCGCGCACACAGCACGCAGCGCTCGCGGTCGAGCAGCACCTGCGTCGAGATCGCCAGCGGCTTGGCGTAGGTGCGCTTGACGTCGTTGAAGCGCGACTCGCTGTTGCCGTTGGTCATCGCCTGGTTCTGCAGCGGGCACTCGCCGCCCTTGTCGCAGACCGGGCAGTCCAGCGGGTGGTTGATGAGGAGCATCTCGAGGATCCCCTCCTGCGCCTTCTTCGCCACCGGGCTGGTGAGCTGCGTACGCACGACCATGCCCTCGGTGACGGTCGTGGTGCAGGCGGTGAGCGGCTTGCGCTGGCCCTCCACCTCCACGAGGCACTGCCGGCACGCGCCGACCGGGTCCAGCAGCGGGTGGTCGCAGAAGCGCGGCACCTGGATGCCGACCAGCTCGGCCGCCCGGATCAGCAAGGTGCCCTTCGGGACATGCACCTCGAAGCCGTCGATGGTGACGGCCACCAGGTCGCCGCCCACCGGGACGCCGACGGGGGCAGTGGGGGTCAGGGTCACGCGCGGGCCCCGGCCAACGACTCGGCCCATCTGGTGGAGCGGCGGGCATCGAACGGGCAGCCGCCGTCGAGGTGGGCCAGGAACTCCTCGCGGAACAGCTGGACGCCGGACACGATCGGGCTCGTCGCCCCGTCAGCCAGCGCGCAGAACGACCGTCCGAAGATGTTGTCGCAGGTGTCGAGCAGGGTGACCAGGTCGCTCTCGTCGGCCTGGCCGAGCTCCATGCGCTGCAGGATCTGCACCATCCAGTAGGTGCCCTCCCGGCACGGGGTGCACTTCCCGCACGACTCGTGTGCGTAGAACTCGGTCCAGCGCAACACGCAGCGCACGACGCAGGTGGTCTCGTCGAAGCACTGCAGGGCCTTGGTGCCCAGCATCGAGCCGGCCGCCGCGACGCCCTCGTAGTCCAGTGGCACGTCCAGGTGCGCGGCGGTCAGCAACGGGGTGCTCGAGCCGCCGGGTGTCCAGAACTTCAGCTCGTGGCCCTCACGCATGCCACCGGACACCTCGAGCAGCTCGCGCAGGGTGATGCCGAGCGGCGCCTCGTACTGGCCGGGGCGCTGCACATGGCCGGTCAGGCTGTACAGCGTGAAGCCCTTGCTCTTCTCGGTGCCCATGCCGGCGAACCAGGCGGCGCCGCCGAGCACGATGCTCGGGACCGAGGCGATCGTCTCGACGTTGTTGACGACGGTCGGGCTGGAGTAGAGGCCGTGGGTGGCTGGGAACGGGGGCCGCAACCTGGGCTGGCCACGGTAGCCCTCGAGAGAGTCGAGCAGCGCCGTCTCCTCACCGCAGATGTAGGCGCCGGCCCCGGCGTGCACGACGATCTCCAGCCCGTCCAGCAGGTCCGCTGCCTTCGCCTCGTCGACGGCGTGCTGCAGCCGTCGCAGCACGTGCAGCTCCTCGCCACGCAGGTAGATGAAGGCGTGCCGCGCCCGGATCGCGTACGAGGCGATGATGATGCCCTCGATAAGCGCATGCGGGTTGGCCATCATCAGCGGGGTGTCCTTGCAGGTCCCCGGCTCGGACTCGTCCGCGTTGACGACCAGGTAGTGCGGCTTGGCCGCCTGACCCTCGGTGCCCTGCGGGATGAACCCCCACTTCAGGCCGGTCGGGAAGCCGGCCCCGCCCCGGCCGCGCAGGCCCGACTCCTTGACCAGCGCGATCACGCTGTCGGGGGCCATGTCGCGGGCCTTGGACAGGGCCTGGTAGCCGCGATGGCGGCGGTAGCCCTCCAGGGTGAAGGAGTCGGCGTCGCCCCAGCTGCGGGACAGGACGGGGGTGAAGGTCACTGCGTGGACTCCTCGTCCGGATAGGCGGGTGCGATGTCGCCGCGCTCGGCGGCCAGTTGCAGGCCGGCCAGGGTGGCCGGACCGGCTTGCACGCCTTCGGTGGCGTTGCCGTCGGGGAACCCCGCGAGCACCCGCGACATCTGCTTGAAGGTGCACTGCGTACGCGGCCCGCGGGTCGGGGCGACGGGCTCGCCGGCCACGAGCCGGTCCACCAGCTCGATGGCGCTGCCCGGCGTCTGATTGTCGTAGAACTCCCAGTTGACCATCACCACGGGGGCGTAGTCGCAGGCAGCGTTGCACTCGATGTGCTCGAGGCTGATGACCCCGTCGGCACTGGTCTGGTTCTGATGGAGCCCGGTGTGCCCCTCGAGGGCGGCCAGGATCTCGTCGCCGCCGAGCACCGCGCACAGCGTGTTCGTGCACACGCCGACGTGATACGTGCCGGCCGGGCGGCGGCGGTACATCGTGTAGAACGTCGCGACCGCCCCGACCTCGGCCTTGGTGAGACCGAGCTCCTCGGAGCACAGCGCGATCCCGTCTGGGCTGACGTAGCCCTGCACGGACTGCACAAGGTGCAGCATGGGCAGTAGCGCGGACCGCGCCTGCGGGTAGCGCGCGATGATCTCGCGGGCATCGGCGCGCGTCTGCCCGGTCAGCGGCGGGATCGACGAGCGGTCGACCGGGGGTTGCAGGTCCAGTTCCACGCTAGCCACGTGGCGTCCACGACCTCATCGATCGACTCCTCCCATGACGGGGTCGAGCGTCGCGACCGCGACGATCGAGTCGGACAGCAGGCCGCCCTCGGTGGTGGCCGAGAGTGCCTGCAGGTTGACGAAACTCGGATCGCGCACGTGCACGCGGTACGGGCGGGTGCCGCCGTCACTGACCATGTGCACGCCGAGCTCGCCGCGCGGGGACTCGATCGGCACGTACACCTGGCCGGGTGGCACCCGGAAGCCCTCGGTCACCAGCTTGAAGTGGTGGATGAGCGCCTCCATCGAGGTGCCCATGATCTTCTTCACGTGGTCCAGGCTCTGGCCCAGGCCGTCGGCGCCGAGGGCGAGCTGCGCGGGCCAGGCGATCTTGGTGTCGGCGACCATGATCGGGCCGGGGACGAGCTTGTCGAGCGCCTGCTCGATGATCTTCAGCGACTCGTACAGCTCGCGCAGCCGGACCCGGAAGCGCGCCCAGCCGTCACCGGTGGTCTCGGTCGGCACGTCGAAGTCGTAGTCCTCGTATCCCAGGTAGGGCTCGACCTTGCGCAGGTCCCAGGCCAGCCCGGCGGCGCGCAGCAGTGGGCCGGTGACGCCAAGCGCGATGCAGCCCTGGGCGTCGAGGGTGGCGACGCCCTGCAGCCGGCGCTGCCAGATCGCGTTCGTGGTGAGCAGGTCGTCGTAGCCCGGCAGGTTCTGCCGGAAACTGACGATCATCTCGCGGATCTTCTCGACCGTGCCCGGGGGGAGGTCCTGAGCCACGCCGCCGGGCCGGACGTACGCGTGGTTCATCCGCAGGCCGGTGACCATCTCGAAGATGTCGAGGATCATCTCGCCCTCGCGCAGCCCGTTGAGCATGCCGGTCAGCGCCCCGAGCTCCAGCCCCATCGTGGCCATGCCCACCAGGTGCGAGCGCATCCGGTTGAGCTCCATCATCAGCACCCGGATCGTGCGGGCCCGCTCGGGCACCTCGATGCCGAGCAGCTTCTCCACACCCAGGCAGTACGCCGTCTCGTTGAACAGCGGCGCGAGGTAGTCCATCCGGGTGACGAAGGTGGTGCCCTGCACCCAGTTGCGGTACTCGAGGTTCTTCTCGATGCCGGTGTGCAGGTAGCCGACGACGGTGCGCGCGCTGGTGACCGTCTCGCCTTCGAGCTCGAGCACGATCCGCAGCACGCCATGCGTCGATGGGTGCTGCGGGCCCATGTTGACGACCATGTGCTGCTCGTCATCGCCCCCGCCCCCGAGGACGGCGTCCCAGTCGCCGCCGGTGACCGTGTAGACAGTCCCCTCGGTGGTCTGACGTTGTCCTGCGGCGTACGGGTCAGGCTCGGGGCCGTCCTCGAGCCGGGTGGAGCCGGTCGTGGTGGTCACGCGTACGCCCTCCGCTCGTCCGGGGGCGGAACCTGCGCTCCCTTGTACTCCACCGGCACACCGCCAAGCGGGTAGTCCTTGCGCTGCGGGTGGCCCTGCCAGTCGTCGGGCATGAAGATCCGGGTGAGGCCCGGGTGGCCATCGAACACGACACCGAAGAAGTCCCACGTCTCGCGCTCGTGGAAGTCGGCGGTCGGGTAGACGGCGGTGACGCTGGCAACGTGCGGATCGGCCACCGTGACCGCAGTCTCGAGCCGCAGCCGTCGGCGGTAGGTCATCGACGTCAGGTGGTAGACGACGTGCAGCCGGTCAGGCTGGCTCGGGTAGTCGACCCCGGACAGGCTGGACATCAGCTCGAAGCGCAGGTCGGGGCTGTCCCGCAGCACCTGCGCGACCTCCGCGACCCGCTCGGGGCGCAGGTGGATCGTGAGCTCGCCGCGGTCGACGACGACCCGGGTAACGGCGTCGTCGAAGCCCGGGTAGCCCTCCTGCAGCGCGCCGACGGCCTCGTCGAACCAACCGCCCCACGGCTGTGGGCTCGATGCGGCGACCGGGATGCGGCGCACCAGGCCGCCGTAGCCCGACGTGTCACCACCGAACGTCGCCCCGAACATGTCGTGGGTCGCGGACGGGGCGGTGACGCCGGGCGACACCGACGACGCGGTCTGCGCGCGTGGGTCGATGAGGGCTTTGGGGGCATCGGGACCGCTCATCGCATGAGCTCCTTCTGCAGCGCCACCCGGTGGGCCTGCTTGCCCTCCTTGGTGAAGCGCTGGCTGCTGGCGACCTGCTTGCGCGGCTCGTAGCCGGGCAGGTCGCGGCGCCGGGCATTGACGCCGAGCGGCTC
>JAYVYM010000358.1:0-2738 GCA_043784245.1 Frankiales bacterium | reverse complement strand
GCTGCCCGCTCCGCCGAGATGAACGACAGGCGGGCCGCGCTCGCCGCCGTCCCCCCGCCCGACCTCGGAGCTCCGCGTGCAGCAGCTCGGCGACGTTCTGGTCGAGGACGGGGTGATCACCGCCGAGCAGCTCGACGCCGCCGTCCAGGAGCAGCGCCGGGTGGGTCGCCCCCTCGGCCGGGTGCTCGTCGATCTCGACGTACTGACCGAAGCGCAGCTCGCCGCCGCCCTGGCCCGGCAGCTCGGCCTGCGCCTGGTCGACCTGTCCGACCATCCCGTCGACGTCAGCGCCGTCGCGCGGGTGCCCGACGTGGTCTGCCGCCGGCACCTCGTCCTACCGATCGGGTACGAGGACGACAAGCTCGTCGTGGCGATGGCCGACCCGGGCAACGTCTTTGCCGTCGACGACATCCGCGCGCTGACCGGGCTGGAGGTCAAGCCGGTCGTCGCCAGCCGGCTCGACGTGCTGGGCGCCATCGACCGTTACCACCGTGGCGACGCCGAGCTCGACGACCTGACCACGGCGATGGGCGGCACCGACGACAGCCTGGAAGACCTCAGCGGCATCCGCGACGTGGTCGAGGAGGCGCCGATCGTCAAGTTCGTCAACCTGCTGATCACGCAGGCCATCCAGGACCGCGCGTCCGACATCCACATCGAGCCGGGGGAGCACGACCTGCGGGTGCGCTTCCGGATCGACGGGGTCCTGCACGAGGTCATGCGGTCCGCGAGGTCGATCACCGCCGGCGTCACCAGCCGACTGAAAATCATGGCTGACATCAACATCGCGGAGCGGCGCATCCCGCAGGACGGCCGGCTGTCGGTCAACGCCAACGGCAAGAAGATCGACCTGCGGGTGGCGACCCTGCCGACGGTGTGGGGCGAGAAGATCGTCATGCGGATCCTGGACAACTCGACCGCGATGCTGAACCTGTCCGACCTGGGTTTTGCTGACGAGAACTACGACGTCTACTCCCGGAGCTTCCACAAGCCGTACGGGATGATCCTGGTGACCGGCCCGACCGGCTCCGGCAAGTCGACGACGCTGTACGCCACCCTGAACATCGTCAGCAAGCCCGAGGTCAACGTCATCACGGTCGAGGACCCCGTGGAGTACCGGCTGCCCGGCATCAACCAGGTGCAGACCAACGTCAAGGCGGGCCTGACGTTCGCCGCCGCGCTGCGCTCGATCCTGCGCTCGGACCCCGACATCGTGCTGATCGGCGAGATCCGCGACAAGGAGACCGCGCACATCGCGGTCGAGGCCGCGCTCACCGGGCACCTCGTGCTGTCGACGCTGCACACCAACGACGCGCCGTCGGCGATCGTCCGCCTCACCGAGATGGGCATCGAGCCCTTCCTGGTCGGCTCGGCGCTGGACTGCGTGCTGGCTCAGCGGCTGGCCCGCCGGCTGTGCGGCAAGTGCAAGGAGGCGTACCTGCCCTCGCGCGACTCGCTGGTCGAGAACCGTTTCCCGTGGTTGCCGGACGAGCCGCTGCCGACGCTGTACCGGCCGATCGGCTGCAGCGCCTGCTCCAAGACGGGCTACCGCGGCCGGCTGGCGTTGCACGAGGTGATGGCCGTCAGCGAACAGATCGAGCTGCTCACCGTGGAACGGGCCTCGACGCTGGTGATCAGCCAGGCGGCCCGTGAACAGGGCATGATCACGCTGCGCGACGATGGGCTGCGCAAGGTCTTGGCCGGCGTGACGTCGGTGGAGGAGATCCTCCGGGTCGTGGTGTGAGCCGCGTTCACCGACCCCGCAGTCGCTGCTCGGCCGTTGTCGGCGCGGCGCAGTGCAGTGCATTGGTGGGCAAGCCCACGTGGGGGGGTCTCGACGTCGAACCCCCGCGCCCGCTCAAGGGCGTCGCCCTGGGGGCCGATGGCACAGGTGCGCCACCGGGAGGCCCGGCGGCCAGGAGGGATGCTCGTGGACGCGCTGCCACCGCTCGGTATGGAGGGCTACTTCGGGTCGGCCCCCGCCGCGCCCCCGTCCGCCCCGCCGGAGCACTCACCGCAGGCCCCGCCGTCGCTGGCCCCCCTGGCCGCCCCGGTCGGGACGCCGGCGCCGCCCCTGCCGGTCGCCGGGTCACCGGCCACCGCGGTCGCGCCCTTGGTCGCGCCGGTGCTGCAGATGGTGCCGGCCCTGGCGACCCGGCCGACACCCTCTGCGCCCGTCGCAGAGGCGCGACCGGCCGAGACGGTGCGGGTCGGCGCCGAGAACACCAGCGTCAACAGCGCCTTCCTCGCCGACCTGCTCGTCACCGTGATCGACAGGGGCTGCTCGGACCTGCACATGACGGCCGGGGCGGCGCCGACCGTACGCAGGAACGGTCAGCTCGTCCCGCTGGACGAGTACCCCGTCCTGACGCCGCAGCTGATTCAGAAGACGCTGTACGCGATCCTCAGCCAGAAGCAGCGCGAGCGGTTCGAGGAGAACCTCGAACTCGACTTCGCCTACAGCCTGCCCGGCCGGGCCCGCTTCCGCGTCAACCTCTACAAGCAGCGCGACGCTGTCGGCGCCGCCTTCCGCCTGATCCCTTACGAGATCAGGCGGCTGGAGGACCTCGGCCTGCCGGCCGCGGTAGCGGACTTCGCGATGCTGCCGCGCGGTTTCGTGCTGGTCACCGGGCCGACCGGATCCGGCAAGTCCACAACGCTGGCCTCAGTGGTCGACCTCGCCAACCGCAAGCGCCGCGACCACATCATGACCTGCGAAGATCCGATCGAGTTCCTGC
>JAYVYM010000357.1:0-2905 GCA_043784245.1 Frankiales bacterium | reverse complement strand
CGAGTTGGCTGAAGGTGAACTCGGCCAGCTTGGGGATGTTGCTGCGGTAGGGCAACACGCGGGCGCCGGCTGGCAGGATTGCGTCGGTGGACACGTCGTCGCCGACCTTGAGCAGGACCGGTGCCTCGATCCGATCGGGTAGTGGCTCGAATGCCGGCAGCGAGGAGATATTCGGTCCCTTGACCAGTGTGATCCGGCCGGCCCGCTCGGCCCCGAGCGGCGCTTCGAGCATCGCGTCGTTCACGCTGGATTCGGCTGGCAGCTCGAGATGTGGGTAGTCGATGCCGAGTAGCCGCGGCAGATCGCGTGGGTCGGTGATCTGTCCGGTGAGGGCGGCCGCGGCGGCGGTTTCGGGGGAACAGAGGAAGACCGAGTCCTCGTTGGTTCCGGACCGTCCCGGGAAGTTACGCGGGAACGTGCGCAGGCTGGTGCTGCCAGCAGCCGGCGCCTGGCCCATGCCGATGCAGCCCATGCAGCCGGACTGGTGCAGCCTCGCTCCGGCCGCGATCAGCTCGAACGTGGCACCCATTCTCGTCAGGTCCTGCAAGATCTGGCGGGAAGACGGGTTGACATCGAAGGACACCCTGGGGTGCGTCTGCCGGCCGCGGACAATCGCGGCTACTACCGCGAAATCACGCAGGCCCGGGTTGGCCGAGGATCCGATCACGACCTGCTCCACGTCGTGACCGGCCACCTCACGGACCGGCACCACGTTGCCCGGAGAGCTGGGCAGCGCGATCAGCGGCTCCACCGTGGACAGGTCGATCTGCTCGGTGACGTCGTACGTCGCGCCGTCGTCGGCAAGCACTTGCACGAAGTCGTCTTCGCGCTGCTCGGCCCGCAGGAACGCCCGCACCTGTTCGTCGGCAGGGAACACGGTGCTGGTAGCGCCCAGCTCAGCCCCCATGTTCGCGATCACATGCCGGTCCATGGCGGTCAGCTGCGCCAGCCCGGGACCGTAGTACTCGATGATGCGGTTCACGCCGCCCTTGACGCCATGGCGACGGAGCATCTCCAAGATGACGTCCTTGGCGCTCACCCAGGCGGGCAGTTGCCCGGTCAGTCGTACGCCCCAGATCTCGGGCATCCGCAGATAGACCGGCTCGCCAGCGATCGCCATCGCCACCTCGAGGCCGCCGAGCCCGATTGCCAACATACCCAGCGAACCGCCCGCGGGGGTGTGGCTATCCGAGCCGACCATCGTCTTTCCCGGGATCCCGAAGCGCTGCATATGGGTGGGGTGCGAGACGCCGTTGCCGGCCTTGGAATACCACAGCCCGAACCGCTGACAGGCCGAGCGCAGGAACTCGTGGTCTTCGGCGTTCTTGCTGTCGGTCTGCAGCAGGTTGTGGTCGACGTACTGCACCGACACCTCGGTACGCGCCCGGTCCAGGCCGAGCGCCTCCAGCTCGAGCATGACCATGGTGCCGGTGGCGTCCTGGGTCAGGGTCTGGTCGACGCGTAGCGCGATCTCATCCCCAGGAGTCATCGCCCCGGACACAAGATGAGCTGCTATCAGTTTCTGCGCGACGTTCTGGCTCATGCTGTGCCTCCACATTCGGGCGGACGGCGAGTGACGGGGTTGTCCCGGTAAGTGTTGGGCAACCGCTACGTCGACCCGAACAGAGAACCAAGGGACCGCTGCGAAGACCGTACCGAGGAACGTCCGCCTCGTGACGCAGGACGAGGCCGCAAGCCGGCTGATCCTGCAGCGAGATCAGGTCGACATCGCCGCCGTGGGCGAGGGGAAGGCTGCTCGCGATGAGCGTGGCAGCGGGGAGGGTACGAGCTCGATGCCGTGGCCGTGACGGCAGCGGTGCCGAGCACAGCGACGGCGGCCAGCAGGCCTGCCGTACGGGTGGTGGTGCGGAGCTTGACGATGCGGGTTCCCCCGTACCGGGATGGCCCCGTCGGCCACCCTCGACCCAGGAGAGCGCGACCGGGTCGCGCTGATACACAGCCGTAGGCTGCGGTCGTGAGCACGACGAGGACGTACGAGGTGCGCACCTACGGGTGCCAGATGAACGTCCACGACAGCGAGCGCATCGGTGGCCTGCTCGACGAGGCCGGCTACGCCCCCGTGCCGGCCGGGCAGACGCCTGACGTGGTGGTGTTCAACACCTGCGCCGTCCGCGAGAACGCCGACAACCGGCTGTACGGCAACCTGGGCCACCTCAAGCCGCTGAAGGACCGCACGCCAGGTATGCAGATCGCCGTCGGCGGCTGCCTCGCCCAGAAGGACCAGGCCGCCATCACGGCGCGGGCGCCGTACGTCGATGTCGTGTTCGGCACGCACAACGTCGGCGCGCTGCCGGTGCTGCTCGAACGGGCCCGGGTCGAGCAGCAGAGCCAGGTCGAGCTGCTCGAGGCGCTCGAGGTGTTCCCCAGCGCGCTGCCCGCGCGGCGGGCCAGTGCGGCGACCGCCTGGGTGAGCATCAGCGTCGGCTGCGACAACACCTGCACCTTCTGCATCGTCCCGTCGCTGCGTGGCAAGGAGCGCGACCGGCTGCCCGCCGACGTGCTGCGGGAGGTCGACGTGCTGGTCGCGCAGGGCGTCCTCGAGGTGACGCTGCTCGGGCAGAACGTCAACAGCTACGGGCGCGAGTTCGGTGATCGGGCGGCGTTTGGCGCGCTGCTGCGGGCGGTTGGCGGTACCGGCCTGGAGCGGGTGCGCTTCACCAGCCCGCACCCGCGCGACTTCACCGACGACGTCATCGACGCGATGGCCGAGACGCCCGCCGTCTGCCCGAGCCTGCACATGCCGCTCCAGTCGGGCTCCGACGCCGTCCTGCGGGCGATGCGCCGCTCGTACCGCTCCGAGCGCTTCCTGGACATTCTGGACCGGGTACGCGCGCAGCTGCCGGCTGCGGCGATCACGACCGACATCATCGTCGGCTTCCCGGGC
>JAYVYM010000356.1:0-6349 GCA_043784245.1 Frankiales bacterium | reverse complement strand
AGCGTCATCGTCTGGATGGCGAACGGCTGGGTGATGCCGACGGCGGCGAGCGCCTGAACTGTTTCGGGGCGGGCGCCGATGGCCGCAAAGCCGTTGGGGAGATCGGGGCTGCCGGAGCTGTCGGGGAGATCGGGGCTGCCGGAGCTGCCGGGGAGATCGGTGGTGTCGGTGCTCGTGCTCAGCGTCGTGCCTTTCGTTCCGCGCGGCGCCGGCGGTGTGGCTCGCAGCGGCAGCCCCACGGCGCGCCTCGGAACGAGGACGCCAGGCCCACCGGCGCGCCACGGGGAGGCGGTCCGCGCACACGGTGCGGAGCGGCGTGTGCCGCTCCGATGTACCAAAGCGTACCGCTAGGGTCGGATCAGGCGGGGATGTCGAAGGAGGCCACGGTGTCGGTGGGGCTGGACGCGGCGACCGCCGACCTGCTCGGCGTCCTGGCGTACGGCGAGCTGACTGCCTTCGAGCGGCTCGCCAGCGACGCCCGCCTGGCGCCGTCGGTGGCCGACAAGGTCGCGCTGGCGACGATGGCGGCGGCGGAGTTCGGCCATTTCCTGGCGCTGCGCGACTACCTCGCGGCGGCCGGCATCGACCCGGCGGCGGCAATGGAGCCCTTCGTACGGCCGCTGGACGACTTCCACGACTTGACCGAGCCCAACGACTGGCTCGAGGGGCTGCTCAAGGCCTACGTGGGGGACGGCCTGGCGACCGACTTCTACCGCGAGGTGGCCGGCTCCCTGCAGGACCCGACGACGCAGGCACTGGTGCTCGAGGTGCTCGCCGATACGGGCCAGGCAGCGTTTGCCGTCGCGCGGGTCAACGAGGCGATCGCCCGCGAGCCCGCCCTCGCCGGCCGGTTGGCGCTCTGGGGTCGGCGGCTGATGGGCGAGGCCCTCATCCAGGCCCAGCGCGTCGCGGTCGAGCGGGACGCTCTCACCGAGTTGCTGGTCGGCGAGGGCGACCTCGCCGGCATCGTCCGGCTGCTCAACCGGCTCACGGACAACCACACCGCCCGGATGGCCGCTGTCGGCCTCGCCGCCTGAGAGCAGTTGGCCGCCTGAGAGCAGTTGGCCGCAAAGCCGCCCCTACCGACCTCCTCGCCGGAGGCCGGCCTACATCGCGCCGAAGCCCACCCGGCGCTGCTCGGTCTCGGCGATCTCGACGTAGGCCAGCTTGTCGGCGGGCACCAGCACCCGGCGGCCCTTCTCGTCAACCAGTGTCAGCACGCCGATGTCGGCCTTCAGCGCGTCCGAGACGGCCTTGGCGACCTCGTCGGGGCTCTGCGCGCTCTCCAGGACCAGCTCACGCACGGCGTACTGCACGCCGATCTTGACCTCCACCGCAGGGTCCTCCATCGGGATAGTCGAGTGTGGCCGAAGGCTAGCCCGGCCGGGCGGAGCCGGACGGTCGGCTACGCGCAGAGCGCAACATCAGGCGGTCAGCGGTGCGCCGGAGATACCGCGCCAGGCCAGCCCGACGAGCAGCTCGACGGCGCGCTGCTTGGACAGCCGGCCGTCGGTCGCGAGCCACCAGCGGGCGCCGACCTCGGCCAGCCCGACCAGCCCGACCGACAGCAGCAGCGCGTCCTCCTCCCGGAAGCCGGTGTCGCGCGCGATCGTCTGCGCGATCGCCTCCACGCACTCAGAGGTCATCCGCTCCACTCGCTCGCGGACCGCCGGCTCGCTTTTGAGGTCACTCTCGAACACCAGCCGGAACGCCCCCTCGCGGTCGGTGTCGCCGCCGTCCACGAAGTCGACGTAGGCCGCGACCGACGCCTCGACGCGCTGGCGGTTGTCGGTCGTGGACTGCAGCGCGACGCGGACCTTGGCGACCAGGTCGTCGGCGTGCTGGTCGAGCAGCGCCAGGTAGAGCTCGAGCTTGCCCGGGAAGTGCTGGTAGAGCACCGGCTTGCTCACGCCGGCCCGCTCCGCGATCTCGTCCATGGCCGCCGCGTGGTAGCCCTGCGCGACGAAGATCTCCTGGGCAGCGCCGAGCAACTGCTTGCGGCGGGCCGGCCGCGGCAACCGGGTGCCGCGCGGAGCGGGCACGTCCCTGCCGCTGCCGGGCACCGTCGTCGTCACGGTCCGACCCTACCGAGCGGCCGGCTCCTGCCCAGCCAGCTCGCGGTTGCCGATCCGGGTCCGGCGGGCGTCGATGACCCGGTCGGGGTTGCGCCGCAGGTAGTCCGCCTCCAGCTCGGACGTACGGGTGGAGTGGAACGCCAGGGCGTCCTCGCTGCCGTGCAGGAAGGTGTCGTGGCGGGTCTCGTGCAGGTGCTCGAGCTCGCGCTCGAGCGCCTCGTCCTTGAGCTCTCGGGCCGGTACGCCGGTCACTACGCCTCCATGGGTCGCCGTGCCGGGACCGTACTGCCGACGGGCGCTCCCGCCCAGCCCTCAGCGGGGTGGGAGCAGTGGCGCGAACAGATCGCCGTGGTCGGCGACCCGGGCCAGCACGTCGTTGCTGGTGAACACCAGGTCGTCCGGTGACGTGCAGGCCGCAACCTCGTCCCAGGTCACCGGCGTCGACACCGTCGGCCGGTCCCGGGCCCGCAGCGAGTAGACGCTCACCGTCGTTTTGGCCGCGCTGTTCTGCGACCAGTCGACCAGCACCTTGCCGGGCCGCAGCGCCTTGGTCATCCGGTGCACCACGAGCTCCGGGTGGCTGGCCTCGAAGCGCTGCGCCAGGGCTTTCGCGTACGCCGACGCCTCATCGCTCGACGCCAGGTCGCCGGCCCGGGCGTACAGCTGCAGTCCCTTGCTCCCTGAGGTCTTGGCCACCGCGTCGAACCCGTCGGCCCGCAGTACGTCGCGCAGCAGCAGCGCCACCACGCAGCACTCGACAACCGTCGCCGGCGGCCCGGGGTCCAGGTCGAACACGATGAGGTCGGGGGCGCCGGAGTCGACGCGCCACTGGTGGGTGTGCAGCTCCAGGCTCGCCAGATTCGCCGTCCACACCAGGGCAGCCAGCGAGTCGACGACCGTGTAGTCGATGGTCTCCCGGCCTTTGGTCGAGCCCGGTGACGGCAGCGTGACGATGCGCACCCACTCCGGGGTGCCGCGGGGCGCGTTCTTCTCGAAAAAGGGCTGCCCGTCCACACCGTTCGGGTAGCGCTTGCGGGTCAGCGCGCGGCCGGCCAGGTGCGGGAGCAGTACCGGTGCGATCCGCGTGTAGTAGTCCAGCACCTGCCCCTTGGTGAAGCCGACCGCCGGGTAGAGCACCTTCTCCAGGTTCGTCAGGACCAGCTGGCGCCCCTCGACGTCGACGACGACCTTCGTGCCGCTCATTCGCGCACCACGTCCGACACCGGCAGATCGTCGCGCAGCCCCTTGTACGACGGGTGCCGCAGCCGGCCGTCCCTCGTCCAGCCGGTGAACTCGACCTCGGCGACGAGCTCGGGCCGCACCCAGCGGGCGACCCGGGCGTACTCGCGCGGCACCTCGCAGGGCGGGTCCTGCGCCGCCAGCGGCTCCAGCAGCCCACCGAGCAGGCGCAGCACCTGCGCGCTGAAGCCGGTGCCGACACGCCCGGCATAGTGCAGGCCGCCCGCCCCGTTGACGGCCAGTAGCAACGAGCCGATCCGGCCGGCCCGGCCGCCCTCGCCGGGCTGCCAGCCGATCACGACCGCACTCTGCCGGCGTACGTGCTTCACCTTGACCCACTGGTCGGTGCGGCGGCCGGGGGCGTACCTGCTGGTGCGGCGCTTGGCGACCACACCCTCCAGCCCCTGCTCGCGGGTGGAGGCCAGCAGCGCCGTGCCGTCGGCGAGGAAGGACGGCGGCACCTGCCAGTGCGCCCCGCCGAGGTGCAGCGCGTCGAGGGCCGCCCGCCGCTCGTCGTACGTCAGGTCCAGCAGCGCTACGCCGCCGGCGAGCAGAACGTCGAACACCAGGTAGGTCACCGGTGTCGCCGAGAGCAGCCCGGCGCTCGGCCGCGTGACGTGCATGCGCGACTGCAGCAGCCCGAAGTCCGGCACGCCGCCGGCCCCGAACGCCACGACTTCACCGTCCAGCACGACAGAGCGGACGCCCACCTGGTCCGCGAGGCCGCGCAGCTCCGGATAGGACGCGGTGACGTCGTTGCCGGCCCGGGAGGTGACCGACAGGCTGCCGCCCTCGACGGTCACCAGCGCGCGTATGCCGTCCCACTTCACCTCGTACGCCCAGCTGCCGTCGTCGGCCGGGAGCGCGCCGGTCGTCGCGAGCATCGGTGCCAGGTTCACGGCAGGCCCATGCCCGTGCATGATCCTGCACAACGGGTAGGGGAAACAACGTGAGGTCGATCTGGAAGGGTGCGATCAGCTTCGGGCTGGTCACGATCCCGGTAAAGCTCTACAGCGCCACCGAGGCGAAGGACGTGTCCTTCCATCAGGTCCGCCGCAGTGACGGCAGCCGCATCAAGTACAAGCGGGTCTCCGCTATCGACGGCGAGGAGGTTCCCTACGGCGAGATCGCCAAGGGCTACGAGCTGTCCAGCGGTGAGACGGTCGTGCTCACCGACGACGACTTCAAAGACCTGCCGCTGACGACCAGCCGCGCGATCGATGTGCTGCAATTCGTCCCACTCGAGCAGGTCGACCCGATCTACTTCGAGAAGAGCTACTACCTCGAGCCCGACAAGACCGGCGTGAAGCCGTACGCCCTGCTGCGCGACGCGCTCGCGGAGTCGGGGAAGGTCGCCGTCGTCAAGGTCGCGCTGCGCAACCGCGAGTCGCTGGCCACGATGCGGGTGCGCGACGGGGTGTTCGTGCTCGAGACCATGCTGTGGCCGGACGAGGTCCGCACCCCGGACTTCGGCTTCCTCGACGAGGAGGTCGAGGTGCGTCCGCAGGAGCTGGCGATGGCCGGCTCGCTGATCGAGACGCTGTCGGGCGACTTCGACCCGGGTCAGTACAAGGACAGCTACCGCGAGGCCCTGCAGGAGGTCATCGACGCCAAGGTCGCCGGTCGCGAGGTCGTGCAGCCCATCGACGCGCAGCCCACCGCGGGCACCGTCGTCGACCTGATGGCGGCGCTGCGGGCCAGCGTCGAGGCAGCCAAGAAGGGCCGCCCGGAGCAGGACGCGCCGGCGGCTGCACCGGCGAAGCGGGCCGCCAAGCGCGCCCCGAAGGCCCGGTCGCGCAAGAGCGCCTAGGTACGCTCCGGTCGGGCACCGCTTGAACGGCCCCGATGTCTGATCCGCCGGTACTGTTCTGGCCTATGACGCCGCCCGACTCCAGCCTGCGTCCGGGCGTGCCGGGCCCGGGGGTCGGGCGCGTGACGGACGACGTGCTTGCCGACCCCGCTCGGCTACGGGCCACCCGGCGCCTGGCCGCCGATGCAGAGGACATCACCGGGCTGGACCGGCTCACCCGGCTGGCTGCGGTGCTCGTCGGCGCCCCCCTGGCCCATGTTTCACTGCTGACCCACGAGCAGGTCGTGCTCGGCGTCTACGGCCGGCCCGGCACGGACGACGACCATGGTTCACCGCTTGACGACAGCCTGTGCTCGACCACCGCACGCAGCGGCAGCCCGCTGGTTGTCGACGACGCCGCCCACGACCCCCGGGTGGCGACGCTGCCGCCCGTGACGTCGGGCGGCATCGCGGCCTACCTCGGCGTACCGCTGCGCGCCGCGGACGGCGCCGTCATCGGAGCGATGTGCGTCTACGACGTGCAGCCTCGGCCGTGGTCACCCGAGCAGGTCGGCGTGCTCGGCGAGCTCGCGGAGTCGGTGGTGGCCCAGCTGGAGCTTCGGGCGCTCTCGGTCGAGGCCAGCAACAGCGCAGCCCGACTCGACCTGGCCCTCGACGCCGCCGACATCGGCAGCTTCGACTACGACGCCGGGAGCGGTGTCCTGCATGGGGACGACCGGCTGATGCGGCTGTTCGGCTACGACCGTACGACCTTCCTGCCGCGCATCGACAGTCTCGACACCCGCGTGCATCCCGGTGACCGCGCACGCGCTGCCGCGGCGGTCGCCGAGGCCCTGGCCGCCCAGGGCGAGCTGGCCGTCGAGTACCGGATCGTTCGTCCGGGCGGCGAGGTGCGCTGGATCGAGGCTCGCGGCCGGGTGGTGCCGGCCCGGGACGGCGCCCCCTCGACGCGGCTGCTCGGCGTGGCGTACGACAGCACCGAGTTGCGCGACGCCCGGGACCGGCTGTCCCGAACCCTGGAGACGATGAGCGACGCGTTCTACGCCCTGGACCACGCCTGGCGGTTCACCTACGTCAACCTGCAAGCCGAGCGGCTGTTGCAGCGTCGCCGCGAGGACCTGCTGGGTCGGTGCATCTGGGAGGAGTTCCCCGAGACGACGGGCAACTTCCTCCAGGAACGCTACGAGAAAGCGGTCGCCGGCGGCGAGCCGGTCCTGTTCGATGC
>JAYVYM010000355.1:0-3100 GCA_043784245.1 Frankiales bacterium | reverse complement strand
TCGGGCAGCGCCAGCCCGGACCGGCTCTCCGACGTCCCGGACCAGCCGACGGAGCCGCTGGCGCGCACCAGGTCCCGCAGCTGCTCGGCCGTCAGGTCGCTCCGGCCTGCGGGCAGCGCGCGGACGGCGGTCGGGAGCGTGGCGAGCACGGTGACCAGCGCCGCCACCGCAGCCCACCGCCATCCCACACGTCGCACTCCCCCTGGTGACGTGCGGAGCGCGCGGGGGGTTCCCTTCACCGGCGGCTCAGGACAGCTCCAGCAGGGGGCCGATCTCCTGCGTGGCGTACCACTGCAGCTCATGCCCGGCGGCGTGCTCCATCCGGAACGCGGCGTCCTCGCTGCCGAGGTCGGCCTCGATAACCGCGTCGGCGGCAACCGTCACGTCGGGTATCGCGGCGGGGTCGTCGACGTGTACCGCCCGGATGTCGCTCAGTCGCACCGCCGACGTCACCCGGACCGCCGCCCGGTCGACGTGTGGCACAGCTTCGGCGGTGGCCACGTCGGCGACCACGACGACCCGGCGACGGGGGGCATCCTGGTCGGCGTCGAGCAGCCGCACCGACGCGGCGGCAGCCAGCGCGGTCGCGGCGTACTCCAGCTCGTCCTGGTCGCCCTCGGCATACCACTCGCGCAGCGCCGGCGTCACGGCGTACGCCGGCAGCGGTGGGCTGCCCAGCTCGCCGTCGTCGAGCAGCGCCTGTAGGACGGGCAGGGTGGCGGGCAGGTAGACGCGCACGGTCAAGAAGCGGCGCGCAGCGCGGCGCCGTGCAAGGCCGCGCGCGAGGTGCGGACGGACGTCTCGAGGACGAACTCGCGCCGTTGCGGGTCCATCATGTTCGCGCCGATCGCCGCCAGGTCCTCGGGGCCGGGCCCCAGCAGGGTGACCCGGGTGCCGGTGGCCGCCACCTTCTTGACCTCACCGAGCAGCCGCTTGGTGACGAGCCGGCGAAGGCGCCGTTCGATCCGGGCGGCGACCGAGGACGGGCTGTCGTACTCCATCGAGGTCATCGGCGACAGGACGACCACCTCGTCCAGCCCGAGCCGCGCGACCAGGTCCAGCGAGGTCGGTGAGCAGGCCCCGCCGTCGACGTAGCGGCGCCGGTCGATGCGCACCGGGGTGTACCAGGCGGGGATCGAGCAGGACGCCATCACGGCATCGCGCAACGGTGCGGCCGGCGCACCATCGCGGCCAAAGACCACCCGCCGGCCGCTGTCGTAGTCCATCGCGACAACCCAGGTCTGCGGGTGCAGCGCCCATGAGCCGGGCGGGGCGATGGCGTCCACGAGCTGCCCGACCGGCTCGATCGAGCCGCGCCCCTGCGGCAGGACCGTCGACAGGGCCATCATCGGTGTCGTCCGGAACGGGTGCAGCGCGCTCTGGAGCAGCCCGCGGGGTGAACCGATCCCGGGGCGCGGCAGCGGCGGCAGCGCCCCGCCGGCATCGTGGTCGTAGTCGATCCCCGGCACCGGGATCCCGCGCTGGGAGTCCAGCAGATCGCCGACACCGATGCGGCAGCCGAGCGAGGCGGCGAGTACCGAGCCGGCGGAGGTGCCGACCAGCACGTCGGCCTCGCGCGGGTCCCAGCCGTACTGCTCCTGGACGGCGGCCAGCGCACCGATCGTCCAGGCGGCGCCGAGCACACCGCCGGCGCCCAGGACCAGCCCCCGGCGCGTTGCCGTCATTCGTCCACCGTCCCTACCAGCTCGGCGAGCGACTCCTCCAGGCACGCGGCCAGCACGTCGACGTCGGGCATCGCGTCGCGGTCGGCGTTGAGGCCGAAGTAGACCCCCCCGTCGTAGGACGTCAGCCCGATCGACACCGCCTGCCCCTTCGCCAGCGGGACGACCGGGTACATCTGCAGCATCCGGGCGCCCGCCGCGTACAGCGGGAACTGCGGGCCCGGCACATTGGTGACGACGAGATTGAAGACCCGGCGGGTGAAGCTGGAGGCCACCCGGGCGCCCAGCAGGTGGATCGTCGGCGGCGCGAACCCGGACAGCTGCACGAGGGCGTCGGCACCGACCGCCTGACCGGACTCCTTGTGGCTGCGCATGGCGTAGCTCACCTGGGTCAATCGCATCACCGGGCTGCCCTCGCCCACCGGCAGGTCGACGAAGTACGAGGACACCCGGTTGCCGCTGACGCCGCGGGCATCCGGCTCGCGGACCGACACCGGGACCATCGCGCGCACCGTGGTCTGCGGCGTGACCGGCTCACCGCGGGTCAGCAACCAGCTGCGTAGGGCGCCGGCGACGGTCGCAAGAACCACGTCGTTGACGGTGCCGCCGTGCGCCTTGCGTACGCGCTTGAAGTCGTCGAGGTCGGTGGCCGCCATGCCGAACCTGCGCTGCTGGCCGATCGTGGCATTCAACGGCGAGTCCGGAGCGCTGCGCGCCATCGTGCGCACCGACGACAGCACCCCGCCCGCGACCTCGATCGCCCGGCCGGCCGTGTGCCGGGCGTCCAGGACAGCCGTCCGGGCCGTCTCGACCGCCTGCGTCGGCCGCTTCACGAGGTCACCGAGGGCGCCCGCGACCAGGGCGACGCCGCTGGGGGCGTGCGCCGGCCGCCAGTCGTCGTGCGGGATCTCGCGGGGCGTCGGGGTGAGGTCAAGCATGACGGTGCCGATGTCCACGGCGGCGACGCCGTCCACCATCGCGTGGTGGGTCTTGGTGACGATCGCGACGCGGCCGCCCTCGAGCCCCTCGACGAGGTAGATCTCCCACAGCGGTTTGTCGCGGTCGAGCTGCCGGCCCTGCAGCCGGCCGACCAGCTCGCGCAACTGAGCGTCGCTACCAGGCTTGGGGAGCGCGCTGCGGCGTACGTGGTAAGCCACGTCGAAGCTCTCGTCGTCGACCCAGACCGGGTTGGCGAGGCGACCCGGGACCCAGCGCACCTTCTGGCGGTAGCGGGGCACCAGCGCGATCCGCTGGGTGATGAGTTCCACGAGGCGGGCGTGGTCGAAGCCGGTCTCCGGCGGCTGGAACGTCGCGACGCCGCCGACGTGCATGGGTGTGGTCGGGGTCTCCATGTAGAGGAAGGAGACATCGAGGGGGTTGAGCCGGTCGGCCACGGGGCTCCTCGGGCTAGCGGGCGT
>JAYVYM010000354.1:0-4341 GCA_043784245.1 Frankiales bacterium | reverse complement strand
CTCGGCGCCTGCGGCAAGAGTGGGCAGTTCCCGCTGCACACCTGGCTGCCCGACGCCATGGAGGGGCCCACCCCGGTCTCCGCGCTGATCCACGCCGCGACCATGGTCACCGCCGGCGTCTACCTGATCGCCCGGGCCAATCCGGTGTACGAGCAGAGCCCGACCGCGCTGCTGGTCGTCTCGATCATCGGCGCGATCACGTTGGTCATCGGCTGCGTCATCGGCTGTGCGTACGACGACATCAAGAAGGTGCTTGCCTACTCCACCGTCAGCCAGATCGGCTACATGTTCCTGGCCGTCGGCCTGGGCCGGGGGGTGTACGCGATCGCGATCCTGCACCTGCTGACACACGGCTTCTTCAAGGCCTGCCTGTTCCTGTCAGCGGGCTCGGTCATGCACGGGATGGACGACCAGGTCGACATGCGCCGCTTCGGCGGGCTGCGCACCGTCATGCCGGTGACCTACGCCTGCTTCGGCGCCGGCTACCTGGCCATCATCGGCTTCCCCGGGTTCGCCGGGTTCTTCTCAAAGGACAAGATTATCGAGGCGGCGTACGACGCGGGGGGCACAAAGGGCTACCTGCTCGGCACCATCGCCCTGCTCGGCGCCGGCATCACGGCGTTCTACATGACCCGCCTGATGGCGATGACCTTCTTCGGCAAGCGCCGGTGGACTGCGGACGTGCACCCGCACGAGTCGCCTCTGTCGATGACGATCCCGATGATCGTGCTCGCGGTGGGCTCGGTCGTCTCCGGCGGCCTGCTGACATTCGGTGGCGGCCTGCAGAACTGGCTCGCCCCCGTGCTCGGCGCGCCGGAGGAGGCCGGCATCCACACGATCAACCCGACCGTCCTGACGCTCCTCACGTTGGTCGTCGTTGCTGGCGGTGTCCTCGGCGGCTACACGCAGTACGTCCGCAAGGCGGTACCGATGAGCCCGCCGATCGCGGTCAGCCCCTTCACGACCGCAGCCCGCCGCAACCTGTACTTCGACGCCCTCAACGAGAGCGTCCTCATGCGCCCCGGCGTCTACCTCACCCGCGCGCTGGTTTTCTTCGACAGTCGCGGCATCGACGGCGCCGTCAACGCCCTGGCCGCGGGCATCGGCGGGGGCTCGGGCAGGCTGCGCAGGGTGCAGACCGGCTTCGTGCGCTCCTATGCCCTGTCCATGTTCGGCGGGGCGGCCGCGCTGGTCGCCGCCCTGGTCGTCGTCAGGCTCGGCAAGTGAGCGGGATCTCGACGCTCACCGTCCTCGGGATCATCCCGCTGGTCGGCGCGGCGGTGATCGGGGTCGTCCCCCGTGGCCGCGACGCCCTCGTCAAGCAGCTCGCGCTGCTGACCTCCGTCGTCGTGCTGGCCGTGACGATCGGGATGTGCGCGGCCTTCGTCCCGAACGGAGCGCGCTTCCAGTTCACCGAGGTGCACTCCTGGATCCCGGCCTTCGGCGCGCAGTACGCCGTCGGCGTCGACGGCATCGCCCTGGTGCTCATCGCCCTGGTCGCCGTGCTCGTGCCGGTCGTCCTGCTGGCCAGCTGGTACGACGCCGACCCGGTCGTCGAGGTCGCCGCGGCCCGCACCGTCGTGCCGGCCAGCGTCGCCGGCAGCGGCTCGGTGGCCGTCCTCGAGCGGTCTGACCGGGACGAGCCGGCAGGTCCGGGCGCCGCCGTCGCTCCACCGCCCAGCCGCAGCGTGAAGACGTTCTTCATCATGATGCTGCTGCTAGAGACGATGATGATTGGCGTCTTTGCCGCGACCGACGTCTTCCTGTTCTACGTCTTCTTCGAGTCCATGCTGATCCCGATGTACTTCCTGATCGGCAGCTATGGCGGCCCCCGCCGGTCCTACGCCGCCGTGAAGTTCCTGCTCTACAGCCTTTTCGGCGGCCTCCTCATGCTGGCGGCCGTGATCGGGCTCTACGTCACCAGTGCCGCCAAGCGCGGGACCGGCACCTTCAACTTCATCGAGCTCACCAAGATCGAGATCAGCGAGCCGGTGCAGATCGCGCTGTTCCTGGGCTTCTTCATTGCCTTCGCGATCAAGGCGCCACTGTTCCCCTTCCACACCTGGCTGCCCGACGCCGGCGCCGAGGCCCCCATCGGTGGGGCCGTGCTGCTGGTCGGCGTCCTCGACAAGGTGGGCACCTTCGGCTTCCTGCGGTACTGCCTGCCGCTGTTCCCCGCTGCCTCCCGGGACCTCGCGCCGTACGTCATCACCCTCTCGGTGATCGGCATCCTGTACGGGGCGCTGCTCGCGATGGGGCAGAAGGACCTGAAGCGGCTCGTCAGCTACACCTCGGTCGCGCACTTCGGGTTCATTGGGCTGGGCTGTTTCGCCTTCACCAGCCAGGCCGGTACCGGCGCGGTGCTCTACATGGTCAACCACGGGCTCTCCACCGGCGCGCTGTTCCTGGTCATCGGTTTCCTGGTGGCCCGCGGCAGGAGCCGCAGCAGCGACGACTACTCCGGGATCGGCAAGGTCGCCCCGGTGCTGGCCGGTCTGTTCCTGGTCGCGGGTCTGTCCTCGCTGGCCCTGCCCGGCCTGTCGACCTTCGTCAGTGAGTTCCTGGTCCTGGTCGGGACCTTCACTCGCTACCGGGTGGCTGCGGTCTTCGCCACCGTCGGCATCGTCCTCGCGGCGCTGTACATCCTGCTCGTGTACCAGAAGACGATGCAGGGGCCGCTGTCGGCGGCCCATGAGAAGATGAAGGACCTCTCGTTGCGCGAGGTGCTGGCCGTGGCCCCGCTGATCGCGCTGATGGTCTTTCTCGGTTTCTACCCCAAGCCGCTCACCGACGTCATCACCCCGAGTGTCCAACGCACCCTGCACGACGTAGGCGTCGTCGACCCGGCGCCCACGTCGGTGCGCGGCCTGGCCGGGACAGGACAGCGGTAGTGCCCACCAACATCACGGCCCCGTCGATCGCGTACGGCCCACTGCTGCCCATCCTGATCGTGCTCGGCGCCGCGACCGTCGGGGTGCTGGTCGAGGCCTTCGTACCCGCAGCCAGGCGACGGCTCGTGCAGGTCATCGTCGCCATCACGGGCCTGCTCGGCGCGCTCGCGGCTGTGGTGTCGCTGGCCGGCAAGACCAGCCGGCTCGTCGTGGAGGGCGCGGTGGCCATCGATGGTCCCGCGCTGTTCCTGCAGGGGACGCTGTGCGTGCTGGGCGTCGCGGGCATCCTGCTGCTGGCCGAGGACAGCCTGGACAGCTCCGGCGGTGACATCGTCAGCAACGCGGCGGTCCGGCCGGGCTCGCGCGACGATGTCCGGCTGCTGGAGCACCAGGGGATCCAGACCGAGGTCTACCCGCTGGCGATGTTCGCTCTGGGCGGGATGCTGCTCTTCCCGGCCTGCAACAACCTCATACTGATGTTCATCGCGCTCGAGGTGCTGTCGCTCCCGCTCTACCTGATGAGCGGGCTCGCCCGGCGCCGCCGGCTGCTGTCGCAGGAGGCCGCGGTCAAGTACTTCCTGCTCGGCGCCTTCGCCTCGGCGTTCTTCCTGTACGGCGTCGCCCTTCTCTACGGCTACGCCGGCACCGTCGACCTGTCGGGCATCTTCACCGCGACCGGCAACGCCGGTAGCAGCGAGCTGCTGATGTACCTCGGGCTCGCCATGCTGACGGTGGGCCTGCTGTTCAAGATCGGCGCGGTGCCGTTCCAGGCCTGGACGCCGGACGTCTACCAGGGCGCGCCGACCGCCGTGACGGCCCTGATGGCGTCGTGCACCAAGGTGGCTGCCTTCGGCGCCCTGCTGCGGGTGCTGTACGTCGGGTTCGGTGACGTCCGCTGGGACTGGCGGCCGATGATGTGGGGCGTCGCCATCCTCACGATGGTCGTCGGCGCGGTGCTCGCCGTTACCCAGACCGACGTCAAGCGGATGCTGGCCTACTCCGCCATCGCCCACACCGGCTTTCTGCTGGTCGGCGTCGTCGCGCTCAACCGTGACGGTCTCGCCGGGACGCTGTTCTACCTGCTGACGTACGGCTTCACGACGATCGCCTCGTTCGCCGTCGTGAGCCTGGTGCGCGACAGCAGTGGTGAGGCGACCCACCTCGCGCAGTGGGCCGGTCTGGGCCGCAAGAGCCCACTGGTCGCCGGAATTTTCGCCTTCCTGCTGTTCGCGCTCGCCGGGATACCACTGACCAGCGGCTTCATCGCCAAGTTCGCGGTGTTCCGGGCGGCGACCGGTGATGCGACAGCCCTGGTCGTGGTCGGTGTGATCGCGAGCGCAGTCACGGCCTTCTTCTACGCCCGGGTCGTCGTCCTGATGTTCTTCAACGAGCCGGCCCCGGACGGCCCGACCGTGGCCGTGTCCAGCATCTACACCTACCTGGCGATCGC
>JAYVYM010000353.1:0-3165 GCA_043784245.1 Frankiales bacterium | reverse complement strand
CGTCAGTGCCGACGACGACCTGTTGCTGGTCAGCCGTAAGGCGCAGTCGATCCGGTTCAAGGCCGACGACGAGGCGCTCCGGCCGATGGGCCGGGCCACGTCCGGCGTCATCGGGATGCGACTCGGCGCCGACGACGAACTGCTCGCAATGCAGGTCGCCGGCGAGACGAGCGAGGCCTCCGACGACACCGACGTGGCCCTGATGGTCGTCACCGACGGTGGGTTCGGCAAGCGCACCAAGCTCACCGAATACCGCCCGCAGGGCCGCGGTGGTTCCGGCGTTCTCACCGCCCGGATCGAGGAACGCCGCGGCTCGCTCGTCGGGGCGCTGGTGGTGCGCGACGGCGACGAATTGTTCGCGATCACGAGCAGTGGCGTGATCATCCGGTTCTCGACGACCGGCTTGCGCTTTCTGTCCCGACCGACAGGTGGGGTCAAGCTGATGGCGCTCGGTGACGGCGACACGATCGTGGCGGTCGCCAGGAACCGGGAAGCCGAAGCCGTCCCTGATCTCGACGATGACGATCCGGTGGGCAACGGTGACGATCCGGTCGATGACGGACCGCGGGCCGAGCTCGCTGACGGAGACGAGTCGTGAGTGACGGTCCCGGCGCCGTCGGCCGGGCGCCGGGACGCCCGCCGGGCGCACCGCAGGGCAGCGGGGTCCCGCCCAGACCGACACCGCTTCCAACGGCAGCCACCCAGGATCCGACCGCCCCGCCGGGCGGTCGGACTGACCAAGGTCTGCCGCGCCGGCCCGGCGCCGACGGCCGAAACTCGGACGAAGTGGTTGCTGGTGGGCATGTCGCGCCGCGACCCGGCGACGGTGGTCCGGACCGGCGCAGCCCGGGTGCCGCGCCGAGCAGACCGGTGACCCGGCCGGTCCAGCGCTCGCGGCGGGCGCGACTTTCACTGCGGCGGATCGACCCGTGGTCGGTCTTCGTACTGAGCCTGCTGGTGTCGCTGTTCCTCGGCGTCGTGACGATCGTGGCGGGCCTGGTGCTCTACAACGTGCTCGACCAGCTCGGCGTACCGAAGAGCGTCAACACCGCCGTCACCGACGTCAAGGGCGGTGCGCCGCCATTCACCTCGTCTCGCTTCGTCGGCCTCGCCGCCCTGCTCGCCGCCGTCAACGTCGTGCTGCTCACGGCGCTCGCCACCTTCGGCGCCCTGCTGTATAACCTGTGCGCGTCCTTCACCGGCGGGATCGAGGTCACCTTGGCCGAAGGCGACTGATCGCCTGGTGTACGCTCCGCCACCGTGCCAGCAGGCACATGCGGGCCTGTAGCTCAGCTGGTTAGAGCGCATCCCTGATAAGGATGAGGCCGGAGGTTCAAGTCCTCCCAGGCCCACACCCCGTTCGTTGCAGCCGAGGAGCTCACCGTGCGCCGACTTGCCCTGCTGGCTGTGCTGCTCGGTGCCGGCGCCGTCGTTCTCACGCGCCGTCGGAAGGCCCAGCGCGCCGAGCGTGACCTGTGGAACGAGGCAACCACCGCACCCGACCTGCGTTAGCCGCAGGGACAGGGGCCATAGCTCAGCGGTAGAGCAGCGCCTTTGCAAGGCGAAGGTCCGGGGTTCGAATCCCCGTGGCTCCACTTTTCACCGGGCGTCGGCCGGTCAACCGGCCCGCGGCGGACGACCGAGGTCGACCACGGCCAGCAATTGCTCCGGCTCCTGCGCGCCTGAGACGTCCTGCCCCCGCCAGCGCGACCGCAGTACGGCGCCGCAGGCACCGGTGACAGCGCCGACGATCATCCCGAGCATGGCGACCCGCCAGCGACGGGCAGCTCGCGGCGTACTGTCTGCAGTGTCCATGGTTGTTCCTCCTGGGCCGCCGCCGTCCTGCACTGCCAGGCAGCTTGCCACGACCGCGTGCAAGAGTGGAGGGCTCTGACGTCTCACCGATAGGAGGCCCGCGTGGCCGCCGAGCTGTTTGCCACCCTGTCCACCAATCACGGCCCGGTCCGGGTACAGCTGTTCCCCGATCACGCCCCCAAAACGGTGCAGAATTTCGTGGGTCTGGCCGACGGGACCGGCGAGTGGACCGACCCGCGCACCAACAAACCGGGCGACGGCTCGCTCTACGCCGGGACGGTCTTCCACCGGATCATCCCCGGTTTCATGATCCAGGGTGGCGACCCGCTGGGCAGTGGCACCGGCGGCCCTGGCTACCGGTTCAAAGACGAGATCCACCCTGAGCTGCAGTTCAGCAAGCCCTACCTGCTGGCGATGGCCAATTCCGGCCCGGGCACCAACGGCAGCCAGTTCTTCATCACGGTCACCAAGACCCCGCACCTGAACGCCAAGCACACGATCTTTGGCGAGGTGGCCGACCAGGCGTCGCGTGACATCGTCGATGCCATCGCCGCGGTGCCGACCGGCGGGCAGGACCGACCCAAGGCCGATGTCGTCATCGAGTCCATCGCGATCGAGCGAGTCGAGTCCTGACCGACCCGGCTGCCTCACCCAAGGCGCCGCCGACCTGCTACCGCCACCCGGACCGGGAAACCTACGTCCGCTGCACCCGGTGCGACAGGTCGATCTGCCCAGACTGCATGCGGTCGGCGTCGGTGGGGTTCCAGTGCCCCGAGTGCGTGCAGGCGGGTGACCGCAGCGTCCGGTCCGGCCGGACCGCGCTCGGCGGCCGGGTCAGTGCCGACACCTCACGAATCACCTTCGTCCTGGTCGCCCTGGTGGTGCTCGTGTTCCTGGTCGGGTACGCCGTCCCCGGGCTGGATCTGCGCTTCGGCAACGTCGCCTCGACCCTGGATCCGGTCACCGGACAGCCGATCGGCGTGGCGCAGGGCCAGGTCTACCGGCTGCTCACTGCGGCGTTTCTGCATGCCGGGCTGCTGCACATCGGTTCGAACATGATCGCGTTGCTCAGCCTCGGACCGGCGCTGGAGGCGGCCCTAGGACGGGTCCGCTATCTCACGCTCTACGTGCTGTCCGCGCTCGGCGGCTCGGTGCTGTCCTTCCTCGTCTCCTCGCCGGGACAGTTCGGCGTCGGTGCCTCGGGGGCGATCTTCGGCTTGTTCGGGGCGTACTACGTGATCGTCCGCAAGTTGGGCGGCGACACCGGTCAGATCGTCGGTGCAATCGCCATCAACCTGGTCATCACCTTTGCGATCCCGATCATCGACTGGCGGGCGCACATCGGCGGCC
>JAYVYM010000352.1:0-2618 GCA_043784245.1 Frankiales bacterium | reverse complement strand
TACGCTCGGCCGTGGAGGCGGTCGGTCAGCGAGCGCAGCCCTGTGCCGGCGTCCAGCACCAAGGTCGGGACGCTGCCGGCCTGGTGCGTGACGGCGATGCATGAGGTGTGTCCGCCGTAGCGGACGAAGGAGGCTCCGGGAGCCGCGGTGGATCCGCGGACCCCGAGGAGGTGCAGTCTCACCACGACCACATGGTGGGAACGTAACAGCAGCCCGATCTTGTGCCTGGAGCTTCTGCCGAGACGTCGCGGGTCTGGCGCTGACGCACTCGGTGCGGCACGCTCCGGCCCCGTGGCTGGCTGCCGTGTGATTCGACTGGGTTCGTCGGCGGTGGTGCGGGGGCCACTCGGCCGTGCCCAGGTCTCGTTCGCCCTGATGTGGACCGGTGAGAGCGCGTTCATGGTGGCGCTCGCGGTCGTGGCGTTCCGCGACGGTGGCGTCGCCGCGGTCGGCGTTGTCACCGCCGTCCGCATGGCGACGGCGGCCCTCCTGACGCCGTTCCTCGCGACCGCGGCAGACCGGGTCCGCCGCGAAGTGGTGTTGATCGTCATCGGGATCTTGCGGGCAGTGGCGCTGGCCGGCACCGCCGTCGTGACCATGGCAGACGGGCCGCTGGTGGCGACCTACGGCTGCGCTGCCGTCGCGACAGTCGCCCTGGCGCTGTACCGGCCGGCCCACTCGGCCCTGCTTCCCGCCTTGGCGAAGTCCCCGCGCGACCTGACCAGCGCCAACGCGGTCCGCGGCATGCTGGACTCGCTGTCGGCGCTGGGCGGACCGGTGGCCGCCAGCGCGATCCTCGCCACGAGCGCAGCGGCGGTGGTGTTCGCGGTCTGCGCTGCGATGTCGCTGCTCGCCGGGCTGGTCGTCGTGGCGCTCCCCTACGACGCCCCACCACGGGCCAGCTCCCCGAGGACGTCGGTGGCCCGGTCGCTGGTCCAGGGGTTCGCCACCATCGCCGGCAACCGCGACCTGAGCCTGGTCACCACGCTCGGGGTGGTGCAGACCTTCACCCGGGGGTGCCTGACGGTGCTCGTCGTCGTCGTCGCGTTCGAGCTGATCGGCACCGGTGAGTCGGGTGTCGGCGTCCTGAGCGCGGCCGTCGGCGCCGGCGGCGTGCTGGGCTCGCTGTTCGCACTGGCGCTCGTGGGGCGGGGCGGACTCGCCACCTGGTTCGGCGTCGGGGTCGCGCTGTTCGGCGCTCCGCTGGCGCTGCTCGGCGTCGTCCCCCAGGAGGCGGCGGCCCTCGGCCTGCTGGCCCTGGTGGGTGTGGGCAACTCCCTGATCGACGTCGCCGGGTTCACCATCCTCGCCCGCCGGACGGACGAGGCCGTGCTGGCTCGCACCTTCGCCGGCTTCGAAGCGGTCCTGACCCTCGGGGTCGCCCTCGGCGGGCTTGCGGCCCCGCTGGCCGTCGCGGCCCTGGGCCCGCGCGGCGCACTGGTCGCGGTCGGCCTGCTCGCACCCGCCGCTGTGGCGCTGCGCCGTCCTGCGCTCCGCAGGCTCGACGGTGAGCTACGCGTGCGGGACGCCGACATCGAGGTCCTGCGTGAGGTCCCCATGCTCGGTGAACTGCCTGCGACAACCGTGGAGCAGCTCGCGGCGGACCTCGAGCGCACCGAGTACCCGCCCGGTGCGGTGGTCTTCGAGCAGGGCCAGCGCGGTGACGGGTACTACGTCGTCCTGTCGGGTCGTGCCGACGTGGTCCGGGACGGACTCCTGGTCAACACGCTGGTCAGTGGCGCCGGCTTCGGGGACGTCGCGCTGCTCGGCGACGTACCCCGGACCGCCACGGTCCGCGCGTCTCGCGAGGCATCGCTGTCCGTCGCCGTGCTCCGGCGTACGGCCTTCCTGACAGCCGTGACCGGCTACCCGGCGAGCGCCGCCGCGGGACAGCAGGCCGTTGCCGAGGTCCGGGAGCGTGACACGGCACGGCAGCCGGACGGGCCCGAAGACGTCGCCTAGTCGTCCAGCAGCGAGGCCGACAGCTCCCGCTCGGGCAGGACCTGGATGAAGTACTCGACCCCGAACATCTCCTGGACGATGTGCTCCGGGAACATCTCCGGGTCGATCGGGTACTGCGACCGGTGCGCGGCCGTGGCCCGCAGCCGGTGACCGACGAACTTCGAGACGTCGATGCAGGTGCTGACCAGAGTGTCGACCTTGTCCCCTGACAGGAGCGTCCTGGTGTGGGCGCTGCGGGCCGGCTCCTCCCGTCCGTCGTCGGCGGGCGTCGCGGCGGGGAGGAAGGCGAGGCTCGTGACGTCGTCGATCGCGACCACGTGCGCATTGCGTGGTCGCCCGCTCGCGATGCCCTGCTCTCCGATGAACTCCCCGGGCCCGGACCTGTCGACAACCCGTACCTGCCCGTCCTCGTCCTCACGCCGGATCTCCACCGCACCGGACAGCAGGAAGTACATGGTCGTAGCCGCCTCGCCCTGCTCGACGAGGTAGGAGCCCGTCGGGAACCACTGCACGTCGACGAAGTCCGCTGCGTACCCCAGCAACGCGCTCTCGCGCGAGAAGACCGACAGCGCCTGGACGAAGTCCTTCGTCCCGTGGAAGCGGTCCGTGAGGTCGACCACCCAAGCGGCCAGGCGGTCGCGCAGCATCATGCGGCT
>JAYVYM010000351.1:0-3494 GCA_043784245.1 Frankiales bacterium | reverse complement strand
ATGACCTGGCGCTGCAGGTTGGATTCGTCGACGACGTCGAAGTCGACGATGCCGAGCGTTCCGACGCCCGCGGCCGCAAGGTAGAGCAGGGCCGGAGAGCCGAGCCCGCCGGCGCCGATGATCAGTACCCGAGCGTTCTTCAGGCGCTTCTGGCCGGTGGTCGCGACGTCCGGGATGATGAGGTGCCGGCTGTAGCGCATGACCTCTTCGCGCGACAGCAGGGCGGCTGGCTCGACCAGCGGCGGCAGGGACATCGTGGTGGCGCTCCTTCGTGTGGCGGCACTACGGCAAAGGCGGACGGCGGTCGACGGATTCCCACGGGCCGCCCTGCACCCCCGGCCCCTCTTCGAGCAGGCCGAGGAAGGCACGGGCCACGAGGTCCGGCCGCTCCATCTGGGCGACGTGCCCGACGTCGTCGAGCACGAGCAGCCGGGCGTCGGGGAACGTACGGGCTGCCCGCGGCGCGAGTGAGACGTCGACGAGCCGATCCTGGGCGCCCCAGACCAGCAGCGTCGGCGCCGCCACCCGGCCCGCCTGCCGCCACATCGCGCGCGGCCCGCGGGCCAGGTAGCTGCCGACCAGTCCGCGCAGCGAGCGGGTGAAGGCCTCCGCGTCGTGCCCCAGACCGCTGCGCCGGCGGACCTCCTCGACCGCCTCGGCGAGCCGCTCGGGCGACAGCCGGGACGGGTCGGCCCAGCACAGCTGCACGACGGCTCGGGCCCGCTGCTCAGGGGGCACCGACGCCAGCTGGCGGCGGGCCAGCGTCTCGAGCCCGGGCAGCAGCAGCAGCGGCAGCCGCGGGTCGCTGCCGCGCCGGGGCCGCAGCGAAGGCAGCGCCGGGGAGACCAGCGTGAGGGTGCGTACGAGGTCGGGCCGCTTCGCGGCGACCAGCGTCGAGACTGCGCCACCGAGCGAGTTGCCGAACAGGTGGACCGGGCCGTCGCCCCGCGCCTCGATGCGCTGCACGACAGCGCGGACATGGGCGCCCAGGCGGTAGCCCTCCCGCGGGGGCGCGCTGCGACCGAAGCCCGGCAGGTCCATCGCCTCCGCGGCGAGCCGGCCCTCGAGCAGGGCGACCAGGTCGGTCCAGTTGTTGGATGACCCACCCAGACCGTGTACGAACAGCGCGGGCTCGCCGCCGACCGGACCGGACCGCACGAACACCGGACCCAGCTCCTGCCCGGGCCAGGGCGGCAGATGGCCGACCAGCTCGGGCAGGGCGGTGTCCGACAGGAGGGCGGTGCGGATCATCTGGGCTCCTCGTGGGTCACCGGCAGCTCCCAGGACTCGCCGACCGGCAGGTCGCGACCCTGTCGCAGCAGTCGGGTCGGCGCCACCCCGACAGCGGCCACAGTGCGTGCCCGCACCACCACACCCGACTCCTCGGGCAGTCCGAGCAGGAGCGTGTCGTCAGGCACCCCTCGCTCGATGGCCGCCAGCCAGTCCGGCCGACCGCCGGACCAGTGCGGCAGGACCAGCACGCCCGGAACGACGCCGAGCCCGGGCCTGACCTCGGGGCCAGGGCGCTCGGGCAGGACGGTCCAGGCACCCAGCACCATCGCGCCGGCGCTGGAACCCGACAGGGCTCCGCCAGCTGCCAGCAGCGTCAGGACCACGTCGCCTGCAGCCGTTGTGGTGAGCGCGTCCAGCAGGCGGGACGGTGAGCCGCCCGGCAGCACGATCATCCGAGCCCGGCGCAGCACGGCGACCGCCGCGGCCGGATCCTCCCGGACGTCCGGCGCGGCCAGCACCTCGACGCCTGCGGCGGTGGCGGCGTAGTGCCTGACGCCATTGTGGGTGGCCGTCTGGTACTCGCGGCCGACTGCGCCGGCCAGGGCGGTGACAACGACCGGACCACCCACCTCGCGGACGAAGGCGGCGTCCATCGGAAGGCAGGCAGGCGAGAACTCGCCGCCGCCCTGCAGCAGGACCGGACCGCTCATGCAGCCGGCCCCGGCAGGTGCGACAGGACCAGGAGGGCCACGTCGTCGTCACCGCCCGAACCACGGCCGAGCGACTCCAGCACCTGGTCGCAGACCCGCTCCGGCGGCAACCGGACCCCCTCCAGAGCCACCCGCAACCGCTCCAGCCCGACGTCCAGGGACTCTCCACGGTTCTCGACCAGCCCGTCGGTGTACAGCACCACGGTGTCGCCAGGGTTCAGGTCCACGGTGACTTCATCGTACGTACAGGCGAATGTGCCGAGTGGCGGCCCCGACTCGACGTCGACATAGCGCGGCGGGCCGGTCGGCGGGACATACAGCGGCGGCGGGTGACCCGCGGAGGCCACCGTGAGCGTGCCGGCTGCCGGGTCGTACGCAGCGACCAACATGGTTGCCAGGTCCAGGTCGAGCAGGACGCCGACCCCGTCGGCGAGGCGCCCCAGCAGCTTGCCGGGGCGGTGACCCTCCAGGGCGAGTGTGGCCGTGATGGCCCGCAACTGACCCATCCGCGCGGCGCTGCGCATGCCGTGACCCATCACGTCACCGATGGCGAGCACCAGGCCGTCCCCCACCCGGACGCCCTGGTACCAGTCGCCGCCGACGAACGCGCCGGTCGTGCCGGGCAGATAGCGGGCGGCGGTGAGCAGGCCGGGGACTGCAGGCACGTCACGCGGCAGCAGGCTGTGCTGCAATGTGATTCCGGTACGCCGCTCGGCGCCGTACAGCAGCGCGTTGTCCAGGGCCACCGCCGCACGACCGGCCAGGTCGGTCAGCAGCGCCCGGTCGACCGGCCCGCCGATCGGCGCCGCGACGGTGATCGCGCCGAGCACCCGGTCCCGACTGATCAGCGGAACGGTCAGCACCGAGCCGGGGTCGATGTCGCGCAGCATCGCCAGGGTCAAGGGGTCCCGGGCGAGCGCGAACGCCTCCTCGGGCACCGTCGGGAGCCACTCCGCCACCCCCGTGCGCACCACCGCCCCCATGCCGATCTCGTCCGCGGTAGTGAGCGTGAGCGCCCCGACGGCGGCGGCGAGCCGGGCCCGCTGCCGGGTGTGCGGGTGCGCGACGTGGACGACGTACACCAGGGCCGGGTCGACGGGCGCGTCCTGGCCCTGCAGCAGGGCGTTGGTCTCGGCCGTCAGCGCGACGACGACCCACTGCCCGAGCTGCGGCACGATCAGGTCGCCGAGCCGCTCCAGGACCTGGCGAGGCTCGAGCGACGCCGACAGCCGGGTGGAGGCGTCGGCGAGGATGGCGAGCCGGGCATTGGCCGCCTCTGCCTCGGCGTACGCCCGCTCCCGTTCGACGACGGCCTGCTCGCGGTCGGCGTACGCCCGCTCGCGCTGCTGCTCGACGGCCCGGCGCTCGGTGATCTCCTTGAAGTAGACCGACAAGCCGTCAGGCCCCGGCCATGCATTGAGCTCGTACCAGCCGCCGAGGGCCTCGTACGGCGCATCGAACAGGACCGGCTCGCCGCCGGCGACCGCTTTCTCGTAGCGTTCCTGGAGGAAGTTGCCCGTCGTCTCGGGGAACTCCTCCCAGATGCACCGA
>JAYVYM010000350.1:0-5065 GCA_043784245.1 Frankiales bacterium | reverse complement strand
CTCGACGCACACGGCGTGCTGGCCTGCGCCGGCGGCACCCTGCTGGAGGTGGCGTGGCAGCAGGACGCCGTCGAGCCCTACCTGGACTGGGCGGCCGCGGTCGGCTTCCCGTGCATCGAGGTCTCGCGTGGCGTCGCCGACATGCCGCTGGCCGACAAGCTGGCGGTCGTGAAGTGGGCCGCGGAGCGCTTCATCGTGCTGGCCGAGGTCGGCGCCAAGGACCCGCTCGCCGAGGTCGGCGCGCAGGCGTGGGCGCAGGAGGCCGCAGCGGACCTCGCCGCGGGCGCGACCTGGGTGGTCACCGAGGGGCGCGAGAGCGGCACGGTCGGGCTGTTCACGGCCGACGGCGCAGTGCGGACCGAGGTCGTCGACGCCGTCGTCGCCGCAGTCGGCGTGGGCAGCACGGTCTTCGAGGCGCCCAGAAAAGACCAGCAGGCCTGGCTGATCCGCCGGTTCGGCCCCGACGTCAACCTGGCCAACATCGCGCCCCGCGACGCGCTCGGCCTGGAGGCGCTGCGGCTCGGCCTGCGCGCGGACACCTTCGACGCCTCTGTACGGGCCAGCCGGTCGTGACCGTCGTACCCGGGCGCTACCGCGAGGTCTCGATCACCGACGTGGACGTGCCTTTGGAGTCCGGGCCGCTCCGCGAGCTGATCAGCTCGCGACCGGTGTACCGCCGCACCAGATACATGATCGCCCGGCGCGCCGACCGGGCAGCGCTCGTCGAGGTGTTCACGCAGCCCTCGGAGGCGCTGTTCTGGGACGTCACGGACGTCCGCCTGCTGGCCGGCCCCGACCAGACCGCGTGGGTCGTCCGCCCCGACCTCGACCCGGGGGTGCCGAGCGACCTCGCCCTCGCGGCCTACGGCGTACCGGCCCGGTGCGTCGTGCTGGAGGGGAGGTACGGCCACGTCAGCTTCGTCCTCGACAGCGCACCGCTGCGGCTGCACGTCCTGGACGTCGCCCCGCCCCACCCGGCGAAGCTGCTCGACCAGGTCCGCCGGGTGCTGGACACCGCCGAGGACCTGCCGGGCGTGCTCCCCGTGCCGGAGGTCATCGAGCTCGGCGACCTGGTGCCGGCGGGTGCGACCGGCGACTACCTGCTGCCGTGTCGCGGCGGCGGCATGGACGTGCCCGGTACGACCGTGCACTACCTGGATGAGGTCCCGCCCCGGCGGGACTGGACGCTGCTGGGCTGCGCCCGCTCGCAGCAGATCCACACCGCGCTGTACGACGAGCCGGTACGCCAGATCGACACCTGCCCGCGGACGCTCGCCAGGTCGGTCGAGCTCGGCCCCGGCGAGGTGCTGCTGACCAAGTGCTGCCTGCTCGAGGAGCACGTCGAGGTCGACGGCACGACCGTCGTCGTGCCGTGGGGGGCGTCGTTCGCGCACCTGCGTGAGGCGCTGTCGCTCGCCGTCGGCCGGGCGTGACCGGTCCCGCCCGGATCGCCGACTCGGCGATGTACGCCCACCTGTGGGGGACGTCGGAGGCGCGGGCGGTATTCGGCGAGCAGGCCAGGCTGCAGGGCTGGCTCGACGTGCTCGCGGCGCTCGCCCGCGCGCAGGCCGCGTACGGGCTGGTCCCGCAGGCCGCCGCCGACGACATCACCGCGCACGCCCGCGTCGACCTGCTCGACCTCGGCGTCGTCGCGGAGCAGACCCGCGCGTCCGGGCACTCCACGCTCGGGCTGGTCCGCGCGCTGCGCGACGTGCTGCCCGCCGACGTCCACCCGTACGTGCATCTCGGCGCGAGCGTGCAGGACCTCACCGACACCTGGACCGCCACGGCGCTGCGTACGGTCACCTCCCTGGTGCGCCGGGACCTGCTGCGACTGGAAGACCTGCTGCTGACACTGGCCGTCCGCCACCGCAACACCCTGCAGGCCGGTCGTACGCACGGGCAGCCGGGCGCGCCGTTGACGTTCGGCTGGAAGGCGGCGTCGTGGGCCGACGAGCTGCGCCGCCACTGCGACCGGCTCGATGAGGGCTCCGCCCGGTGGCTGGTCGGGCAGCTCGGCGGCGGCGTCGGCACGCTGGCCGCGCTCGGTCCCGCCGGGCTCGACGTCCGGGCGCGGTTCTGCGCCGAGCTGGGGCTCGCCGACCCGGGCATCTCCTGGCTGACCGCGCGCGACCGGATCGCCGAGGTGGGGTCGGTGCTGGCGATGGTGTGCGGCACGCTGGCCCGAATCGGGCTGGAGGTGTACGAGCTGCAGCGCCCGGAGATCGGGGAGCTGCGCGAGCCTTCGCGGCCCGAGCTGGTCGGCAGCATCACGATGCCGCACAAGCGAAACCCTGAGCGCAGCGAGCACCTCGACACCCTCGCCCGGCTGGTCCGCGCACACGCCGGCGTGCTGCTCGAGGGGATGGTCGGGGCGTCCGAGCGCGACGGGCGCAGCTGGAAGGCCGAGTGGGTCGCGCTGCCCGAGGTCTGCCTGCTGACGACGGCGGCGACCTCGATCGCCGTCGAGCTGGTCGAGGGGCTCGAGGTCGACACCGGCGCGATGGCCCGCAACCTGGTCGCCTGGACCGGCAGCGAGCAGGCCCTCGCGCTGCTCACCCCCCGCCTCGGCAGGCACGCCGCGCAGGCTGCCCTGCACGACGCGCTGCGCGACGGCTGGGAGGCGGGTCGCACGATGGCCGAGTCGCTGCGGCAGCTGCTCCCGGAGGCGGGCGAGCTGGTGCCCGACCCGGGGCTGGCCGGCGCGATGGTGGACCGGGTCGTGGCTCGGGCTGCCAAGGCTTCGCGCGTCGGGGAGCGACCGTGAGGCTCGCGATCCTGCCGACCCCGCTGGTGGAGGCCCCGCGCCTCGCCGAGGCCCTGGGAGTCCGCTCGCTGTACGTCAAGCGCGACGACCTGACCGGCTTCGCGGTCGCCGGCAACAAGGCCCGCCAGCTCGAGCAGCTGCTCGACGAGGCGCTCGCGCGCGGCGCCGACACGCTCGTCACCGGCGGCACGCCCGGCTCGAACTTCGTCCAGGCCGCCAGTGCGGCTGCCGCCTGGGCCGGGCTGGGCTGCCACCTGGTGCTGGCCGGCTCCGCGCGGCCGGCCCGCTCGCACCCCAACCTGGCCGCCGCGGTCGCCTGGGGGGCCGAGCTGCACTGGACCGACGACCCCGACCGCGGCAGCGTCGACGGCGCGCTCACCCGGGTCGCCGTCGGTCTGGTCGGCCGCGGCCTCGTCCCCTACGTCATGCCGCGGGGCGGCGCCAACGCGACCGGGGCATCGGGCTACCGGCTGGCCGCCGACGAGCTGCTCGCGCAGCTGCCGGTCGACGAGCCACCGGTCGTCGTCGTGTCGACCGGGGCGGGCGGCACGCTGGCGGGGCTGGTCGCCGGCAACGTCGCGCTCGGCCGGCCGTTCCGGCTGGTCGGCGCGTCGGTCAGCCGGTCCCCCGACCAGGTCGCCGAGCGGGTGCTCGCGCTGGCCCGCGAGGTCGCCGGCCAGCGCGGCGAGCCGGCCCCGACCGAGGCCGACGTCCAGGTCGTCGACGCCCGCGGGCCCGGGCACGCCCTGCCCAGCCACGAGGGCGACCTCGCCGCCGACCTCGCCCTGCGTACCGCCGGCCTGGTCCTCGACCCGGTCTACACGGCGAAGGCGCTCGCGGTCCTGCCATCGGTCGTCGGCGACGGGCCGGCCGTCTTCTGGCACACCGGCGGGCTGCTCGACGCCGTCGCCGCCTTCCTACAGGAGCCCACATGAGCGCCGCGACCGGTTTCAGCCCCACCGCCGATCCCGTCCCCACCAACCACCGCCTCGGCGCCCCGCGCGACCGGCCCGCCCCGGAGCTGATCGCCTCCGGCTTCACCCTGGAGAACGCCGACGCGCCCCTGCTGCACAGCGGCCTCAACCTCGCCGACGTCGCGCACGTGCTCGACCTGCGGGCCCACGGCATCGTCCCCGACAGCCCGGCCCGCCGGCTGCTCGCCGTGCTGCTCGAGGCCGAGGCGACCGCCCCGGAGGACTTCCCGTACGACCCGGAGTACGGCGAGCCGTACAACAGCCGCGAGCGGGCGTTCACCGCGGCGATCGGCGACGACGCCGGCTGGCTGCACGCCGGCCGGCCGCGCCGCGAGGCGGTGCGCATCGCGTTGCGCCTGCACCTGCGCACGCAGATTGCCGAGCTGATCCGGGACGCCGCCGCCCTCGCCGAGACCCTCGCCACGACGTCGGCCGCGCACAGCCGCACCTGGATGCCCGACCAGACCTACCTGCAGCACGCTCAGCCGTCGACGTTCGGGCACTACCTGCTGTCCTTTGCCTACGCGGTGCTGCGCGACGCCCGCCGGCTCGTCGACGCGCTCGCCTGGACCAACACCAGCCCCGGCGGGGCCGGCTGCGTCAACGGCTCGCGGCTGCTGGACGACCGTGGCCCGGTCGCCCGGATGCTCGGTTTCGACGGGGTCATCGAGCACACCCGTGACGCGATGTGGCAGACCGACGGGCTGGTCGACGTGCTGGCGACCGCCGCCTCGCTGGTCGGTACGCAGAGCAAGCTCGCCGAGGACCTGGAGATCTGGGCGAGCAGCGAGTTCGACTACGTCACGGTCGCCGACGGGTTCAGCCGTAGCAGCGTGCTGATGCCGCAGAAGCGCAACCCGTACGCCCTGTCGATCGTTCGCGGCGCCAGCGGCACCCTGATCGGCCGGCTGAGCGGTTTCCTCGCGATCGTCAAGAGCCCGTCGGCGCGCAGCGACAACCTGATCTACGCGTACGGCGAGGTGCCCCGCGCGCTGGACATGGCGTTGCGTACGACCCGGCTGACCGACGGCGTCGTCCGCACCCTTGAGGTGAACGGGGCGCGGATGTGGGCGGCGCTGGAGGGCGGCTTCAGCCAGGCGACCGACCTGGCGGAGTACGTCATGCAGACCTGCGACCTGGACTACCGCACGGCCTACCAGGTCGTCGGCGTCGCGGTACGCACCGCGAGCACGTCGGGGCTGCGGGGCATCGACCTCTCCGGCGCGATGCTCGACGCCGCCGCCCTCGAGCACGCCGGCCGCACCATCGGGCTGACCGGCACCGACCTGTCGGAGGTGCTCGACCCCCGGCACATCGTCGCGAC
>JAYVYM010000349.1:0-3181 GCA_043784245.1 Frankiales bacterium | reverse complement strand
TGGCTGGCCGCCCGGCGCATGCATGAGGCGCTCGCCGGCCGCGCCCTGACCCGCTCGGACTTCCGGGTACCGGCGTTGGCGACCGCCGACCTGGCGGGTCGGACGGTGCTCGAGGTCGTCCCGCGCGGCAAGCACCTGCTGACCAGGCTGACCGGCGGGCTCACCCTGCACACGCACTTCCGGATGGACGGCAGCTGGCACCTGTACCGCCCTGGCGACCGCTGGACGGCGGCCCGGACTGGCAGGTCCGCGTGGTCCTCGAGAATCCGGAGTGGCACGCGGTCGGCTACCGGCTGCCGGTCCTCGAGCTGCTACCGACCGCCGAGGAGGACCGGGCGGTCGGCCACCTCGGACCGGACGTGCTGGACGACACCTTCGACGCGGCCGAGGCGCTGCGCCGGCTGCTCGCCGAGCCCGACCGCGAGATCGGGATGGCGCTGCTCGACCAGCGGCTGCTGGCGGGGCTGGGCAACCTCTACCGCTGCGAGGTGCTGTTCCTGCGCGGGCTCACGCCCTGGGCGGACGTGGGCGACATCCCGGACCTGCCGGCGCTGGTAGGCACCGCGCGCCGGCTGATGAGGGCTAACCGCGGTCACTGGGAGCAGACCACGACCGGCTCGCTGCGCCGCGGCGAGGACCACTGGGTGTTCGAGCGCACCGGCCGACCCTGCCGGCGCTGCGGGACCAGGGTCACCTCGGCCGAGCAGGGTGACCCGCCGTTCGCGCGGCTGACCTACTGGTGCCCGCACTGCCAACCCGGCAGCGCCGTCAGGACGTCGAGCCCTCGGTCGCTGCCGCCTCGCCGGCCGACGGCTTGGTGAGCTGCGGAGCGTTCGAGGCCGGCGGCGGCGACAGCTGCTTGCCGGCGATGCTCTGCCGGATCTGGTCCAGCCGCGACGCGCCGGCCATGTCCAGGGTGCTCTTCTGCACCTCGAGCATCCGACCCTCGACGCTGTTGGACGCCAGCTCGGCCGAGCCGAGCGCCCGCGCGTAGCGCGACTCGATCTTGTCGCGCACCTCGGCGAGCGACGGCGTGTTGCCCGGCGCGGACAATGCCGACATCGACTGCAGACTGGCCGAGACCTGCTCCTGCATCTTGGCCTGCTCGAGCTGGCTGAGCAGCTGCGTTCGCTCCGCGAGCTTGCTCTGCACGGTCATCGCGTTGGTCTCCACGGCCTTCTTGGCCTGCTCGGCCGCCTGCAGCGCTGAGTCGTGCAGGCTCTTGAGGTCCTCCATCGACTGCTCGGCGCTGACCAGCTGCGTCGCGAAGGCCTGGGCGGTCTGCTCGAACTGCGTGGCGCCCGCCTCGTCACCGGCTGCCCGCTTCTGGTCGGCGAGCACCAGCGACTGCCGGGCGGAGGACTGCAGCTTCTCCACGTCGGTCATCTGCCGGGCCAGCTTCATCTCGAGCTGGCGCTGGTTGCCGATCACGGCCGCAGCCTGCTGGGTGAGCTGCTGGTGCTGGCGCTGGGCGTCCTCGATGGCCTGCTGGATCTGGATCTTCGGGTCGGCGCGCTCGTCGATCTTCGCGCCGAAGGCCGCCATCAGGTACTTCCAGCCCTTGACGAAGGGGTTGGCCATCGGTTGCTCCTGTGCGTCGGTGCGGGCCGCCGGTTCGGCGCTGCCCTGCAGTCTGTCAGTCCGGACGGCCGGCGACTGCGTGAGCGCCGGTCAGGCTGCGGCGACGACGTCGCGCGAGCGACGAGCCCGGACCGGCTCCAGCGCTCCCACGGCGGACGGCACAGGGGTCGGTACGGCAACCGGCCGGCTCCGGGGCTGCGCGAGCGCGCCCTCGACAGCCACGGGTAGCGGCTCCGGCTCAAGGGCCGACAGCGACTCGCTGACTTCGCGCAGGACGTCGGACAGCCGGACGCCGAGGGCCCGGCAGATGCTGGCCAGCAGCTCGGAGGACGCCTCCTTCTGACCGCGCTCGACCTCGGAGAGGTAACCCAGGCTGACCCTGGCCGCAGCGCTGACCTCGCGCAACGTGCGGTCCTGACGCAGCCGGGTGGTGCGCAGGGCCTCGCCAATGAGCGTGCGTAGCACCGCCACCTGCCTCACCTCCTGCGCTCGACGTCCATGCCAACGTACCCGCAGCCCGTGACCATGCCACCGAAGCCGCACGGTGTCCGCTCACGGCAGAGCGGCGGCACCCGGGATCATGCCAACAGGCACCGGCGCAGCAGGTCCAGCCCGGCGGTGACGGCCAGCACGCGGACCCGCTCGCGGTCACCGGGGACCTGCAGGCTGCGCACCCGGCCGCCACTCGGCCCGGCGACGGCCAGGTGAATCGTGCCGACCGACTTACCCTCCTGCTCCTGCGGTCCTGCCACGCCGGTCGTCGAGATCGCCCAGTCGGCGCCGAGCCGGGTCCGGGCGCCCTCGGCCAGCGCCGTGGCGGTCTGCTCGGAGACCGCTCCGTACGCACCGAGAATCTCCTCGGAAACCCCGGCGACCGAGGCCTTGGCGTCGGTGGCGTAGACGACCAAACCCCCGCGGTAGGTGGCGGAGGATCCCGGTAACTCCGACAGGGCGGCGCCGAGCAGTCCGCCGGTGAGCGACTCAGCCGTCGCCACCGTCTGGCCGCGCGCAGCCAGGAGCCGACCCACGACCCCCGGCAGCGTCTGGTCGTCTTGGCCGAACACGTCGTCCCCGAGCGCCGCTGCGCAGGCCTCGACGAGCGGCTCGAGAACGGCCGGGTCGCCAGCGGTCGTGAACCGGACCCGCACGATGCCTCCGCCCGCGAGGTAGGCCAGGGCCACCCCGGCGGGCAGCTGCACGGTCGCCTCCACGAGCTCAGCAACGCTGCTCTCCCCGGTGCCGGCGCAGCGCAGCGTGCGGGTGGTGAGGACGGCGCGGGTACGGCTCGCCAGCTCAGGCAGCAGATGTGCCTGCGCCACGGCTCGCATCTCGTGCGGCGGGCCGGGCAGCGCCACCACGAGCCGCCCGTCGAGCTCCAGGCGCAGCCCGGGGGCGCTCCCCACCGAGTTGTACAGCGCCCGCGCACCCCGCGGCACATCGGCCTGACGAAAGACCTGGGCGGGCATCGCGAAGCCGTACGACGCGAAGCGGTCGCGTAGCTCCTGCTCCAGCTCGGGCCGACGCTCCAGCGGCGCCGCTGCGACTCGGGCCAGGGCGTCGCGGGTCACGTCGTCACTGGTCGGACCGAGCCCACCGGTCA
>JAYVYM010000348.1:0-5703 GCA_043784245.1 Frankiales bacterium | reverse complement strand
GCACATGTTGGCGATCTTGCGTTTGATGCCGTCGGTGAGCGGCCGGTCGGAGCGGCAGACGATCGCATCGGGGGTGATGCCGATGGCCCGCAGCGACTGTACGGAGTGCTGCGTCGGCTTGGTCTTGAGCTCCCCGCTCGGACCGATGTACGGGATCAGGCTGACGTGCAGGAAGAAGCACCGGTCTCGGCCGACCTCCTGGCGTACCTGCCGGGCGGCCTCCAGGAACGGCAGCGACTCGATGTCGCCGACCGTGCCGCCGACCTCGGTGATCACCACGTCGGTGTCGGGCCCGCCCAGGCCCAGGATCCGGCCCTTGATCTCGTCCGTGATGTGCGGGATGACCTGGACGGTGTCGCCGAGGTACTCCCCGCGGCGCTCCTTGGCGATGACCGCCGAGTAGACCTGGCCGGTCGTGACGTTGTTGCCGGCGCCGAAGTCCTCATCGAGGAAGCGCTCGTAGTGACCGATGTCGAGGTCGGTCTCCGCGCCGTCATCGGTCACGAACACCTCGCCGTGCTGGAACGGGTTCATCGTGCCGGGGTCGACGTTGAGGTAGGGGTCGAGCTTCTGCATCGTCACCCGCAGGCCGCGGGCCTTGAGCAGCCGGCCGAGGCTGCTCGCGGTCAGGCCCTTGCCCAGTGAGCTGGCGACGCCGCCGGTGACGAACAGATGGCAGGTTGCGCGGGCTGAGGTGCTGGAACGCGCCACTGGGGCTCCCCGTGTCGGAGCGGGGATCGGCGCCCGCTGCACGGAAGTCCACTCTAAGGGGACGGCGGCCCGCGCTGTCCAGCCGCCACGCGCACGGTGTGGCTCAGAAGTAGTCGAGCAGGCAGGGCGTGCGGCCGCCGAGCAGGTCGAGACCGGGCACGTCGTGCTCGAGCAGACCGGTGCGCTGCAGCACCCCGGTGCCCGCCACCCCTGACCAGAGCAGCGCCAGCCCGCGTACGTGCAGCCGTGGCGGCCCCGGGTGGGTGCGCTCCAGCCGGCCGACGCCGTCCGCAACGCTGAGCTGCCACGGCCCCTCGTGCGCGGGGACGTCGGGGTCCACCAGCGTGAAGGCCGCCTCCAGCCGCAGCTGCGCCGGCCAACCGCGCGCCGCGATGGCGCCGGGGGCATCGGTCACCCGCAGCATCCAGCGCTGCGACCGCTCCGGTGGCGGCATCGTCGCCCTCACCAGCAGCCCGACCTCCGCGACCGGTCCCCGCCACAGCACCGTCCCGGCCACGGCGTCCCAGGCGCCCAGCGAGCGCAGCAGCGCCGAGGACGCGGCCGGGTCCGAGCCGACGAGCTCACCGACGCTCAGCTGGGACCGCGGGCCGTAGCCGCGGCCCCGGTCGTAGGCCAGGTAGCCCACCGGGCGGCCGGCTCGCTCGGCCAGGGCGACCACGTCGTGGGAAAGCACGTGCACGGCGCCCCGGGGGAAGCTCGAGCCCACTCGGGTCAGCAGGCCGTCGGTCCCCCGGCCATGCGCCCCCCACAGCGCTGCCAGTGCCGGGACGTCGGCGTGCTCGGCCTCCCGTACGACAACCTGGCCCGGCTCCCCGGCGTCCCGCAGGGCAGAGGTCGGCAGCACCGTCTCGTCCAGGGACCCGACCAGCTCCCAGCCCAGCGGCCGGTAGATGCCCGGTGCGGTCGGGAACAGCACGCTGATCGGGCCGACGCTGCGCATCGGCCCCAGCAGCGAGCGGACCAGCCGGGTCGCCAGCCCACGGCCGCGGGCCAGCGGGTGCACCGCAACGCCGGCGACCCCCGCCATCGGAACGGCTCGACCGCCCCACCACTGGTCGTACGTCCGCAGCGACGCCTTGGCGAGCAGCCGGTCGCCGTCGAGCACCCCCCAGGCCCGGGAGCCGGCCGGCGGCGGCTGGGCCGCTTCTGCTGGGTCCCCACCGAACGCCAGCGTGCCGAGCGACCAGGCCTGCTCGCGGTCCTGCGGACCGAGCTCGCGCAGGACCTCGGTCACGACGCGCGGCCGACATCCTGGGCGACCAGCTTGCCGGCGCTGGCGAGCAGCTCCTCCGCATGCCCACGCGCGAGCCCGCTGTCCAGACCCGCAAGCATCCGGGACAGCTCCGCGACCCGGCCGGGGCCATCCAGCCGGGTGACGCCGCTGCGCGTCACCGCGCCGTCGTCGCTCTTGACGACCAGCAGGTGGCTGTCGGCGAAGGCGGCGACCTGCGGCAGGTGGGTGACAACCAGGACCTGGTGGTCGCGGGCCAGCCGCGCGAGCCGGCGACCGACCTCGACGGCTGCCCGGCCGCCGACCCCGGCGTCCACCTCATCGAAGACCATCACGGGCACCGGGTCGGCCCCGGCGAAGACCACCTCGACGGCCAGCATGACCCGGGACAGCTCGCCCCCGGATGCGCCGCGGTGCAGCGCCCGGTCGGGCGCCCCCGGATGAGGGGCGAGCAGCAGCTCGACGTCGTCGACGCCGTCCGGCCCGGCGAGCAGCATCCGATCGCCGACCGGCAGCCCCGCGGGGTCGTCGCGGCTCGACACCGCCGCGGTCACCCTTGCGTGCGGCATCGCAAGATCGGCGAGCTCAGCGGTCACGGCCGCCCCGAACCGGGCGGCCGCGGCCGTCCGCGCCGCCGTGAGCTCGACGGCCAGTGCGCCGAGCACGCCGACCAGCTCGGCGTCCTGTTCGGTGAGAGCGGCCCGCTGGTCGTCCGTCCCGTCGAGCTCGAGCAGCCGGTCCGACGCACTGGCGGCCCAGGCGAGGACGCCGTCCACGTCGCCGCCGTGCCGGCGCACCAGCGCGGTCAGCACGGCGAGCCGGTCCTGCGCGGCTGCCAGCTGGCCTGGGTCGACGTCGACAGAGGCCGCGTAGGACGCGATGTCGCCGGCGACGTCGGCGGTGAGATAGGCGGCCTCCGCCACCCGGGCAGCAAGGACAGCGAGCTCCGGGTCGGCTGGGGCGGCCTGCTCCAAGGCGCGCCGTGCGGCGGTCAGCAGGCCCAGTGCGTCGTCGGCCGCCGCGTCGTCGGTGCCGGTCAGCGCCTCGGACGCCGCGGACGCTGCCGACCGCAGCTCGTCGGCAGCGTCCAGACGTCGGATCTGCGCGCGCACCGCGTCGTCCTCACCGGGCTGCGGCGCCGCCGCCTCGACCTCGGCGAGCCCAAGCCGTAGCAGCTCGGCCTCGCGTCGGCGTTGCGTGGCCTCGGCGGTCAGCCGGTCCAGCGTCGCGCGTACTTCCCGCCAGCGTGACCACTGCGCACGGAACCGCTCGCGGAGCAGCAGGACCGGGTCGCCCCCGAACCGGTCGAGGGAGGCCCGTTGCCTGACCGGCTGCAGCAGCCGCTGCTGGTCGCTCTGCCCATGCACCGCCACGAGGGTCTCGGACAGCTCGGCCAGCACGCCGACCGGCACGCCGTGACCACCCAGGTGCGCACGGGAGCGCCCGTCGGCCGAGACCGCCCTCGACACCAGCAGGACGCCGTCGTCGAGCTCGCTGCCCGCCTCCAGGGCCCGGGTCACCGCAGGATGGTCGGCGGCCAGCGCGAGCCGACCCTCGACGACGGCGCGGGCGGCACCGGGACGCACCCGGCCGGCGTCGGCGCGGCCCCCGAACAGCAGGCTCAGGCCCTGCACGACCATCGTCTTGCCGGCGCCGGTCTCGCCGGTGACCACAGTGAGGCCGGGGGCGAGCTCGAGCAGGGCGTCCTCGATCACGCCGAGGCCGCGGATGCGCATCTCCTCCAGCACAGTGCGAGAGTACGACCGCCGCCGGACAGGACCGGGGATGCTCTTGCCGCCGCGGCGAGTCAGCCGGCGGGCGGCTCCGCCACCCCACGCCAGCCCTGTACCGGCAGCCCGAACTTGCGCACCAGCGTGTCGGTGAACGGTGTGGCGTGGGTACGGGCCAGCAGCACCGGTATCTGCCCCCGGCGGACCTCCACCCTCGTGCCGTGCGCCAGCGGCATGGTCCGTCGGCCGTCGCAGGACAGCACCGCCTCGGCGCCGCTCGCCAGCACCTCCAGCGCGATCACCGAGGTCGGCGCCACCACCAGCGGACGGGCGAACAGCGCGTGCGCGCTGATCGGCACCATGGTCAGCGCCTCGACGGTCGGCCAGACGACCGGTCCACCGCCCGAGAAGGCGTACGCCGTCGAGCCCGTCGGTGTCGCGGCCACCACGCCGTCGCAGCCCCATCTGGACAGCGGCCGGTCATCGACCTCGACGACGATCTCGAGCATCCGCTCGCGGGCCGCCTTCTCGACCGCGACCTCGTTGAGCGCCCAGCCCTGCCGCTCCGGACCGCCCTCCAGCAGCACCCGGACATCCAGGGTCATCCGCTCCTCGACCTCGAACGCGCGGTCCAGCACCAGCTCGACGGTGGCGTCGAGGTCTTCGTACTCGGCGGCGGCCAGGAACCCGACCCGACCCAGGTTGACCCCGAGCAGCGGCACCTCGGCTTCACGCGCCAGCTCGGCGGAGCGCAGGATCGACCCGTCGCCGCCGAGGACGAGGACCACCTCGGCGCCGGCGGCCGCCCGGCTGTCGAGCGCGCAGACCCGCACGCCGGTCAGCCCGAGGTCCTGCGCCTCCTCGGCGAGCACCCGCACCTCGACGCCGGCCTCCTGCAGGCGGCGTACGACGCGGCGCGCGGCCTGCGCGGTCTCGTCGCGGCCGGTGTGGACGACGAGCAGCACCGAGCGGGTCACCGGCTCACCCTCTCACCGCGGTCCGTCGGCGATCGCGCGCATCAGGTCGGCGTCGACCAGCGGCGGTGCGCCCGCCCGCAGCCACAGGAAGTACTCGACGTTGCCGCTCGGCCCGGGCAGTGGGCTCGCCACGACCCCGAGCACCCCGAGCCCGAGCGCTGCCGCCTGGCCGGCGACCGTCCGGACGGCGTCGGCACGCAGCTGCGGGTCGCGCACGACGCCCCCCGACGGCAACCGCTCACGGCCCACCTCGAACTGCGGCTTGACCATCGGCATCAGATCGCCGTCCGGCCCGGCGCAGCGCGTCAGCGCGGGCAGCACCAGGCCCAGCGGGATGAAGGACAGGTCGGCCACCACGAGGTCGACCGGCCCGACCTGCTCGGGCTGCAGCGTCCGGACGTTCGTCCTGTCGAGCACGGTCACCCTGGGGTCGCTCTGCAGCGACCAGGCGAGCTGGCCGTACCCGACGTCGGCGGCAACGACATGCGCGGCGCCGCGGCGCAGCAGCAGGTCGGTGAAACCGCCGGTGGACGCGCCCGCATCCAGGAGCCGCTTGCCGGCGGGGTCGTAGCCGAAGGCGTCGAGCGCACCGGCGAGCTTGTACGCGCCGCGCGACACGTACGCCTCGCCGGCCGGCTCGTCGACAAGCAGCGGCGTGCCCGCCTCGATCGCCGTCGCAGGCTTGCTCGCCACCGCGCCGGCGACCCGGACCCGACCGGCCACGATCAGCGAGCAGGCCTGCTCACGGCTGCGCGCCAGGCCGCGTCGGACCAGCTCGGCGTCCAGGCGGGCCCGTCGGGGCAGCGCTCAGCCCTCTTCGAGTCGGGCGAGTTCGGCCTGCAGCATCCGGTCGACCTCCTCGTACGCCGCGACATGCTCGCTGACCGGTTGGTCCTGCAGGACAGCGACGCGCCGCTGGACCGCGGCCACGACGCCCGGATCGTCGTCAGCCACGGGCCGGGCCCGCTCCCGGCGGTGCCTTCACGGCGGGCAGCTTCCTGACCGGAGCGGGCGCCTTCGCCGCGGCCGGCGC
>JAYVYM010000347.1:0-2882 GCA_043784245.1 Frankiales bacterium | reverse complement strand
GATGAGCGCCCAGGGGATCGCCCAGATCGCGGCCGTGCTGGGCTCCTGCACGGCCGGCGGTGCCTACGTCCCGGCGATGAGCGACGAGGCCGTCATCGTGCGCGACCAGGGCACGATCTTTCTCGGCGGGCCGCCGCTGGTGAAGGCCGCGACCGGTGAGGTCGTCACCGCCGAGGACCTCGGTGGCGGGCTGCTGCACAGCCGGACGTCCGGTGTCACCGACCACCTCGCCGACGACGACGCGCACGCCCTGCGCATCGTCCGCACCATCGTCGGCACCCTCGCTCCGCGCGCGCAGCGGCCCTGGTCGGTCGAACCGAGCGAGGAACCGGCGCTCGACCCCGCAGAGCTGTACGGCGTCGTGCCGGCCGACCCCAGGACGCCGTACGACGTGCACGAGGTCATCGGTCGGCTCGTCGACGGCAGCCGGTTCCACGAATTCAAGGCGGAGTACGGCGCGACGCTGGTCTGCGGGTTCGCCCGGATCCAGGGGCATCCGGTCGGCATCGTCGCCAACAACGGCGTGCTGTTCAGCGAGTCGGCGCTGAAGGGCGCGCACTTCATCGAGCTGTGCGACCAGCGGCAGGTGCCGCTGCTGTTCCTGCAGAACATCACCGGGTTCATGGTCGGCCGCGAGTACGAAGCCGGCGGCATCGCCAAGCACGGCGCGAAGATGGTGACCGCAGTGGCCTGCGCGCGGGTGCCGAAACTGACCGTGGTGATCGGTGGCTCGTTCGGCGCCGGCAACTACTCGATGTGCGGGCGGGCCTATTCGCCGCGGCTGCTGTGGATGTGGCCGGGCGCGCGGATCTCGGTGATGGGCGGCGACCAGGCAGCCGCGGTCCTCGCGGCCGTCGCCAAGGAGGGGACGGATACGGGCGCGTTGCAGGAGCAGGTCCGGCAGCAGTACGAGGACCAGGGCAATCCCTACTACTCGACCGCGCGGCTCTGGGACGACGGCGTCATCGATCCGCAGGACACGCGCACCGTGCTGGGCCTGGCGCTGTCGGCCGCCGCGAACGCGCCGTTGGAACCGGTCCGGTACGGCGTTTTCCGGATGTGAGCCGCAGGGCCGCAGGTGGCGGCGCCGCACCCCCCTTGCGCCCCCTTTGCGCCAAAGATCATCCGCGCGCGGGGCGCGGCCGGGAGTTGATCTTTGGCTGGTGGGGGGCGGGCCCGGGCTCACCAACTGCGCAAAGATCACCAGGCGGGGTGCTTGGCGCGTGCCGGACAGTTGATCTTTGGCGGGTGGGGAGCGGGCCCAGGCTGGCCAACCGCGCAAAGATCACCAGGCAGCCTGGCCGGGGATGGTCTTTGCGCAGTCGAGGTGCGGCCCGCCGACCACCGCGGCCCGGCTCGGCCTAGGACCCCGCGTCCGAAACGGTTGAGTTTGAGGGGGCCAGACCAAAGGGTGATCTGCTGGCCATTTTTCGGACCGCTCCCGCAAGCTGATTTACGCTGCTGATGTGTTGGGCTGGTATGCGATGTGGACCTCATGTGGGGTCCGATATGCGAGCCCGAAGTGAAGCCTTCGGCGATTGTAGAACACTTCGATGTAGGAAGCAACAGCATTCTTGACGTGATTGACGGTCGGGAAGGTCGTGCGGTAGACAAGCTCGTTTTTCAGCGCCGCGAAGAACGATTCCGCGAGGGCATTATCCCAGCAGATGCCGGTCCGGCCCATCGAGCCGCGCATGTTGTGTTTGGCCAGGTAGTCGTGCAGCTGAGCGGAAGTGTATTGTGTTCCTCGGTCGGAATGGAAGATGCAAGCTTCGGCGAGTTGATGATTGCGCCGGGCCATGGCGAGGGCGTCGATGACCAGGCCGGTGCGCATGTGGTCGGCGACCGACCAGCCGATGACTGCCTTGGAGTAGCAGTCGATGACGGTGGCTAGGTAGGCGAAGCCGGCCCAGGTGTGGATGTAGGTGATGTCGCCGACGAGCTTGGTGCCAGGGGCGTCGGCGGTGAAGTCCCGGCCCAGCAGATCTGGCTCGCCAGCGCCGTCACCGGCCATGGTCGTGATCCTGAACGGCCGTGGCTGGCAGGCTACGAGGTCTTCTGCGCGCATGATGTCGCGGACCAGGTCCTCGCCGACATCGACGCCGCGGCGAGCGAGATCGGCGTGCACCCGACGGTAGCCGTAGGTCTGGTTCGACCGCTGGAATGACCAGCGCACCAGTGCGGTCAGCTGCTCACGGCGCACCGTTCGGGCCGAGGACGGGCGGGAGCGCCAGTGGAAGAACCCCGACGGCGACACCGCCAGCCAGCGACACATGTTTTTGATCCCGTAGCGCCCCGGCACGGCGGCATCGGTGGTGTGGATGAACGCGTACTTCGCCATCACGGGTGATCTTTCGCAAAGTACGCTGCTGCTTTTTTTAGGAACTCGTTCTCCAACCGGACTTCGCGGAGTTCCCGTTCGGCTTCGCGCAGCCGAATTCGCTCCGGCACCGACAGCGGCGGCTCGTCCTGGGCGTGCTCATCGCGCCACGCCTTGACCCAATTACCCAGGGTTTGCTCGATAACAGCCAGCTCACGCGCGACCGCCGCGATCGGCCGTGAACCTTCAATAACTTGCCGGACCGCCTCGGCACGGAACTCCGGCGAATAAGACTGATTCTTTCGACGTGCAGACATTGTCTTCTCTCGTAGATTTCCTGCGAAATCCTACTTGGGGAGAGAAGTCCGACGAGCTACCGGCAGTCCAGGGTGACCAGCGTGTTTTGGAGGGTGCGGCCCCGTTTGTGCGCGCGCCAGCATGAGGTGTCGGGGTCAAGACTCGGCCCGAAGGGTCGACCGCGGAGCGGCCGAAGGGTCTTGAGGCCGGCACCGGTTGGTGCAGGCTCCGGGAGGGGCGTAGGCGTCGTGCTGGCGAGCGGGCT
>JAYVYM010000346.1:0-8047 GCA_043784245.1 Frankiales bacterium | reverse complement strand
TGCGCGGCGAGCACCCGGACACCGTGCTCGGGTACGCCGAAGGCCGACGCCAGGTGCTTCTTGACGGCGGTCGTCCCCTGCGTGGAGTCGTGCACCGTGAGCCGGTCACCGTCCCACTGCGCGGTCGTGGCGTGCGGCTCCATGGGGTTGTTGAAGTGCGCAGGCGTGTCGTACTCGACGTCGACGACGTGGGCGGCGGCGGCCATTGCCGCGTCGAGGTCGCCCCCGGCGGTGTCGGTAGGAAAGGCCGGGTTGACCTTCTCCGGCGCGTACAGCTTGGGGTGCTCACGGGTCAGCAGCACGTCGTGCGGCTGCTCGTCGTAGGTCACCCGCAGGCTGCGGGCGCCCTCGCGTGCGGCTTCGAGCGTGTCGGCGAGCACCATCGCGACGACCTGCCCGCGGTAGGAGATGCGGGTGCTCTGCAGGACCAGCAGCTCGCTGTCGTCGGTCGCTGCGAGCGCCGGGGCATTGCCGGCGTCGAGCACATAGAGGACGCCGGGAACAGCGAGCGCGCTCTGCCGGTCGACCCCCGTGACGGCGCCGACGGCGACCCTCGCCTGGACGAGCCAGCCGTGCAACGGTCCGTCGATGGGATGCTCGACGGCGTACCGCGCCCTTCCGGTGACCTTGTCGGGGCCGTCGAGACGGACCGGGGCCTGCCCGACGGCGCTCACGCCTGGCTCCCGGCGAGCTCGAGCAGCGTGCCGACCACGAGCCGGCGGGCCAGCGGCACCTTGAAGGCGTTCTGGCCGGTCGGCGTCGCCTGCGCCAGCTCGGCATCGGCGGCCGCGCCGAACGACGCGGCCGTCGCGGGCCGGCCGAGAAGCGCGGCCTCCGCCAGGGTGGCCCGCCAGGGCTTCGCCGCGACGCCGCCGAGGGCGATGCGGACGTCGGTGAGGATGCCGTCCTGCACCACGAGCACAGCGGCCACCGACACCAGCGCGAAGGCGTACGACGCCCGGTCGCGCGCCTTGCGGTAGGTGGAGGCGCTGCCTGCCGTCGGCGGCGGGAGCTCCACGGCGGTGATGACGGCGCCGGGTGGCAGCGTCGTGTCGTGCTGCGGGCTGTCAGCTGGCAGCCGGTGAAAGTCCCCGATCGGGATCGTGACCGGGCCGTCCGCGGTCTGGGCGTGCACGACGGCGTCAAGCACAGCCAACGCCACCGACATGTCGCCGGGGTGGGTCGCCAGACAGTGCTCGGAGCCGCCGAACACCGCGAGCCCTCGCGACAGCCCGGTCTGCGCCGGGCAGCCGCTGCCCGGCTCGCGCTTGTTGCAGGCCTTGCTCGGGTCGGTGAAGTACAGGCACCGGGTGCGCTGCAGCAGGTTGCCGCCGGTGCTGGCCATGTTGCGGAGCTGCCCGGACGCGCCCGACAGCAGCGCCCGCGCCAGCACCGGGTAGCGGCTGCGGACGACGTCGTGGGCGGCGACGTCAGAACCGCGGGTGCCGGCGCCGATCCGCAGCCCACCGCCAGGCGTCTGCTCGACACCGGCGAGGTCGAGGGCGTCGAGGTCGACGAGCAGCCCGGGAGTCTCGACGCCGAGCTTCATGAGGTCGACCAGGTTGGTGCCGCCGGCGAGCGCCCTGGCGGTCGGCTCCCGGGTGAGCAGGGCGACGGCGGCCTGGATATCGGCCGGCTGCTCGTACCGCAGCGCCTTCATGCCGACGCCCCGAGGACTGCGGCGGCGATGCCGCGATAGGCGCCGCAGCGGCACAGGTTGCCCGACATCCGCTCGCGCACCTCCGGCTCGTCCAGCGTGGTCGCCGCGGACAGGTCCTCGGTGACGGCGCTCGGCCAGCCCAGGCGCACCTCTTCCAGGACAGCGACGGCGCTGACGACCTGGCCGGGCGTGCAGTAGCCGCACTGGTAGGCGTCGCACTCCAGGAACTGCTCCTGCACGGGGTGCAGGCCGCCGGGGCCGGCGATCCCCTCGATCGTCGTGACCGGCCGGCCGCGTACGGACATCGCGAGGGTGAGGCAGGCGTTGACCCGCCGGTCGTCGACCAGCACGGTGCACGAGCCGCACTGCCCGTGGTCGCAGCCCTTCTTCGAGCCGGTCAGCCCGAGCTGTTCTCGCAGCGCGTCGAGCAGCGTCGTGCGGTGGTCCAGCTCGAGCTCGTACGGTGTGCCGTTGACGCTCAGCGTGACGGCGGACCGGGTGTCGGGGGACGGCATCCCGGTGGCCTGCCCCATCCACCGGGCGACATGCGGCACCGGCGACGTCGACGGGTCGCTCGTCGTGACGCCGCCACCGAGCCGGGCGGTCCGACATCCTCGTGGACAGGTGTGGACAACGGGTTGGCCCGCGCCGGTGACGGGGAGGGACTGCCACATGCAGATGCGAACGCTCGGACGGCAGGGCCTCACGGTGTCGGCGCAGGGTCTCGGTTGCATGGGGATGAGCGCGTTCTACGGCGCCTTCGACGACGCCGAGTCGACCGCGACGCTGCACCGCGCCCTCGACCTCGGCATCACCTTCTTCGACACCGCGGATGTGTACGGGCCGCACACCAACGAACGGCTGGTCGGCGCCGCCCTGCGGGCCCGTCGCGGTGACGTGCAGCTCGCGACGAAGTTCGGCAACGAGCTCGGGCCGGACGGCTCCCGGACCGGCAAGGTCAACGGCCGGCCGGAGTACCTGCGCGCATCGGTCGAGGGGTCGCTGCAGCGTCTCGGTGTCGACACGATCGACCTGTACTACCAGCACCGGGTCGACCCGGGCACCCCGGTCGAGGAGACCTTCGGTGCGCTCGGCGAGCTCGTTGCCGCCGGCAAGCTGCGCTACCTCGGGATCAGCGAGGCGGCCCCCGACACCATCCGCCGCGCGCACGCCACGCACCCGCTGTCAGCCGTACAGACCGAGTGGTCGCTGTTCACCCGCGACGTGGAGGACGACGGGGTCCGCTCGACGGTCCGTGAGCTGGGAATCGGCTTCGTGCCCTACTCGCCGTTGGGCCGCGGCTTCCTGTCCGGCACGATCCGCTCGGTCGACGACTTCGCCCCGGATGACTTCCGGCGCTCGTCACCGCGCTTCCAGGGTGCGAACTTCGCCCGCAACCTCGACCTGTTGGACAAGATCGTGGCGATCGCCGAGCGCATGCACGTCACCCCGAGCCAGCTGGCGTTGGCCTGGGTGCTGGCGCAGGGCGACGACGTCGTCCCGATCCCGGGCACCCGGCGAACGAGGAACCTCGAGGAGAACGTCGGCGCGCTGGACATCGAGCTCTCGGCCGAGGATCTGGCCGCACTCGACGAGGTGGCGCCGTTCGGGGTCGCCGCCGGCGAGCGCTACGCGCCGCAGGCGATGCAGACCCTCAACCACTAGCCGGGCCGCGGCACGAGGCGGGCCCCCGGGCAGGCGCGTCAACCCCGGCAGCCACCGACAGCGAGGTGGTCTGTCGTACGTGGTGATGGACACTGGCGCGGGCCCGGGGAGGTGGTGGCATGTTCGCCGGATTCGACCTGTCGCACGTTGCTGTCGGCGAGGTGTCGCTGCGGGTGCGGACCGGTGGGTCGGGCCCACCCCTTCTGCTGCTTCACGGCTACCCGCAGACGCACCTGATGTGGGGCCGGGTGGCAGAGGTGCTCGCCGAGGACTTCTCGGTCGTGGCGCCCGACCTGCGCGGCTACGGCGACAGCACCGCGCCGCCGGAGGCCCCGGACCACGCCGGCTACGGCAAGCGGGCGATGGGCGGCGACGTCCTTGCGCTGATGGCGCAGCGGGGATACGACCGTTTCGACATCGCTGGGCACGACCGTGGCGGGCGGGTCGCGTACCGGCTGGCGCTGGACCACCCGCAGGCCATCCGGCGCCTCACCGTCCTGGACATCATCCCTACCGGCGAGGTCTGGGCCCGCGCCGACGACCGCTTCGCGCTGGGCTACTGGCACTGGCCGTTCCTGGCCCAGCCGTATCCCCTGCCGGAGACGCTGATTGCGCACGACCCGGAGTGGTTCTTTCTCGATGCGCAGTTCGGCGGCGTGCAGCGGGGCTTCCTGCCGGCGGCGGTGGCGGACTACGTTCGCTGCCTGCGTGACCCCGCGGTCGTCCATGCGATCTGCGAGGACTACCGCGCCGGCGCGACGTACGACCGGGCGCTGGACGACCGGGACCGTCTGTCGGGGCGCCGGATCAGCTGCCCGACCCAGGTCCTGTGGGGCAGCAGGGGCGCACTGCCGGCCTGGTACGACGTCCTCGCCGTCTGGCGCGACTGGGCGGACGACGTCACCGGCCGGGCGCTGGACTGCGGGCACTTCCTGGCCGAGGAGCGGCCGGCGCAGACGGCGGCGGCGTTGCGCGCCTTCCACCTGCCTGCGCCTCAGTAGTGAGGCCGCGCCTGGCCGATGATGGGAGGCGGCGGGCGAGTGCGGTGATGCCGATGCCAGCGGCGACCAGCGCGGCGCCAACCCCCGGCCTCGCCAGATCGACCTGGCGCCTTGGAGTAATCGCGGCCGCGGCCGTCCCGTCAGACGACGTACGGGATTGTCTGCGGCCCCTCAGGCAGTACGCACACCCGCGCGTCCGGGCCGGCGTCCAACAGCGCGCGCTCCACGGCCTCGGCGATGTCTGGGATCGGCTCGAGGTGTGCGCTGCGCAGGTCGTCGTCTGACAGGTACGACGAGTGCACCCCCACTCGGGCCGTGGCCTGGATCTTGGCCTGGACCTGTACCTGCCACTGGTCAGCGATGGTGACGTCGCGGCCGGTGATCTCGTCGAGCAGCGCCTGCGGGCTGGCCGCCGACGCCAGCAGCTCGCGGTAGGGGCCGTGGTCGGGGAAGCCGTCACGGCACTCGGCCGCGCAGATGATCAGGCCGCCGGGCTTGACGACCGTCGCCGCAGCGGACATCCCCTTGACCGCCTGGTAGAGGTTCTGGTCGAGCGGGAAGCCGCTGTTGGTCGTCAGCACGACGTCGAACTCGCCCGGTACCGGCGCCATCGCCAGTTCCCTGCTGCGCTCGCGGGCCTGCTCGTGCATCCCCAGCAGGTCACCGCCGTAGGCCGCCACGATGCCCTGCTCGCGGTTGAGGACGACGTCCAGCGCGAAGTCCGCGCCGGTCGACATCGCGGCCGCTCGGATGTCGTCGTGGACGGGGTTGCCGACGCAGACGCCCCAGCGGGCGCTCGGGTGCCCGATCCGCCGGGCATCGTGCAGCGTCAGGACGGTGTCCAGCCCGGCCAGTCCCGGGGCGACCATCTTCGGGCCGCCGGAGAAGCCGGCGAAGAAGTGCGGCTCGACGAAGCCGGTGGTCAGCCGCACGTCGGCGTGCACCCACTCGCTGCACAGCGACACCGGGACACCCTCGCCGTAGGTCCCCAGCCAGGTCAGGCTCGAGGTGTCGCGGGCGTCGTGGTTGACGATGCGCACGGTGTCGACCAGCTCGTCGCCGAGCATCTGCCGGAGCTCGGCGCCCGTGTTCCCGCGGTGCGTGCCGGTGGCCACCAGGATGACGACGTCCTCGAGGCGGACCAGGCCGTCGAGCTCGTCGAGGATCGCGCGGACCATCAGCTCGCGCGGCTGCGGTCGGGTCGCATCGCACACCGAGATCGCGACGGTCGCACCCGCGCCGACCCGCTCGCGCAGCGGCGGCCCGGCGACCGGACGCCGTAGGGCGGCGTGCAGAACCGCCCGCGGGTCGGCCACCGTCGGCTCCCACCGAGGCTCGACCACGGTCGTCCGGCTGTCGGGCAGCTGCACGCGGAGGCCGGTCGAGCCGTACGCCAGCTGCACTGTTCGCGTCATGGCCGGACGGTAAGGCAGGGTGCAGCGATGGAGACCACCCACCTCGGCCGTTCCGGCCTGCGCGTGTCGCGGCTGTGCCTCGGGACGATGAACTTCGGCCCGCAGACCAGCGAACAGGACGCGCACGCGATCCTGGACCTTGCGCTCGAGCAGGGCATCAACTTCATGGACACGGCGAATGTCTATGGCTGGCGGACCGGTGAGGGTTGGACCGAGCAGATCCTGGGCCGCTGGTTCGCCCAGGGCGGCGGCCGGCGCGAGAAGACCGTGCTGGCCACCAAGTTGTACGGCGGGATGGGCGACTGGCCCAACCAGACGTTCCTGTCTGCGCTGGCGATCCGCCAGCAGTGCGATGCCTCGCTGAGGCGGCTGCAGACCGACCACATCGACCTCTACCAGATGCACCACATCGACCGCAGTGCGCCGTGGGAGGAGCTGTGGGAGGCCTTCGACGTGCTCAAGCAGCAGGGCAAGATCCTGTACGTCGGCTCGTCGAACTTCCCCGGTTGGGGTATCGCGCAGGCGAACGAGCGGGCCGCCCGGCGCGGCACGTTCGGGCTGGTCAGCGAGCAGAGCCTCTACAACCTCACCGCCCGTACCGTCGAGCTCGAGCTGGCGCCGGCATGTCAGCAGTACGGCGTCGGGCTGATCCCGTGGTCGCCGCTCGGGATGGGCCTGCTCGGCGGGATCCTGCGCAAGGAGAAGGCCGGCCGCTCCGCCGACGACCACATCCAGCAGCTGCTGGCCGACAAACGCGGGCAGGTCGAGGCGTACGAGGCGTTCTGCGACGAGCTGGGCCACGACCCGGCCCATGTCGGCCTCGCCTGGCTGCTCGCCCAGCCCGCCGTGACCGCGCCGATCGTCGGCCCACGTACGACGGAGCAGCTGATCGGCTCGCTGGGCGCGCTGGAGGTGACGCTGGGGGAGGCGGAGCTCAAGCGGCTGGACGAGATCTGGCCCGGCCCCGGTGGTGCCGCACCGGAGGCGTACGCCTGGTAGGCGGGCGCGCTGCGCGGGCGGGCCGGCGCGGTCGCAGCGATCAGCAGGTCCATGACACGGCCCCGGGGTTGGCGTCCGGCAACAGCGGCGGCCAGCAGACACTAGGCACCTGCGGAGCTCATCAGAGGCCGACGGTGGTGCCGATCGCGAGGTCGAGGTCGTCGGCGAGGTCGGCGACGGAGTGGACGATGCGTGTGGGCACGTACGGAAACCTGCTGACCATCGACGCCTGCGTGACACCGGTCAGTACCAGCACCGTCCGCAGACCGGCCTCGAGGCCCGCGACGATGTCGGTGTCCATCCGGTCACCAATCATGATGCTGGTCTCCGAGTGCGCCTCGAGCGAGCGCAGGGCGGAGCGCATCATGAGCGGGTTCGGCTTGCCGATGAAGTACGGCGCGACGCCCGTCGCGTGGGTGATGAGTGCCGCCACGGCGCCCGTCGCCGGGATCGGCCCGTGCGGGGACGGCCCCACGGGGTCGGGGTTGGTGGCGAGGAAGCGGGCGCCGGCCTCGACCAGCCGGATACCGCGCGTGATCTGCTCGAAGCTGTACGTCCGGGTCTCCCCCAGCACGACGTAGTCGGGCTGCCGTTCGGTGAGCGTGTAGCCCACGTCGTGCAGGGCACTGGTGAGGCCGGCCTCGCCGATGGCGAACGCGCTGCCGCCGGGACGTTGCTGGCTGACGAACTGCGCCGTCGCGAGGGCGGAGGTCCAGATGGCTGTCGGCGGGACCTGCAGACCGGTGGCCGCCAGCCGCGCCGACAGGTCGCGCGCCGTGTAGATGGAGTTGTTCGTCAGCACCCGGTACCGGCAGCCGCGGCGGTCGAGCGAGGCCAGGAACCGGTCCGCCCCCGGGATCATCTCCTCCTCGCGGACCAGGACTCCGTCCATGTCCATGAGGCAGGTGACGATCTCGGGACCGTCCGGCGCGAGGTCGGGCGCAGCGGCCCCCGACGTCACCGCGTCCAGCTCTCGTCCGGCAGGAGCTGGTCGATGCGCTCGAGCACGAACGTGGGTCGGCGCTCGACCGCGGCGGCGGCGACGTCGTCGCGGGTGCTCTCGCCGGTGAGCACCAGCGCACTGTCGGTCCCGGCGTCCAGCGCCATCGCGATGTCGGTGTGCAGCCGGTCGCCGACCATCACGCAGTCCTCGGCACGCAGGCCGAGGACTGCCAGCGCCGTGTCGAGCATGATGCGGCTCGGCTTGCCCACGTTGACCTCGCAGCGCACCCCGGTGGCGGCCTCGATCGCCGCCGTGATCGCCGCCGCATCGGGCTCGCCGCGGCCGGGACCGACCGGGCAGTACG
>JAYVYM010000345.1:0-12252 GCA_043784245.1 Frankiales bacterium | reverse complement strand
CCCCGACCGCGCTGGCGACCCTCAACCGCATCGTGCACCCGCTCGTCAGGGAAAGGACGCTCGAGCTCATGGACCGGGCGGAGCGCTCCGGCGCGCTCGTCGCCGTGCACGACGTCCCACTGCTCGTCGAGAACGGCCTTGCGCCGGCGTACGACGTCGTTGTTGTCGTCGCTGCCGATCCGCAGACCCAGCTCGACCGGCTGATACGGCTGCGGGGCATGGACGAGGGCGACGCGCAGGCCAGGATCGCGGCGCAGGCGCCGCTCGCCGACAAGCTCGCGGTGGCCACGTACGTCGTCCACAACGACGGACCCATCGACGAGCTCGCGCCGCAGGTCGCGGCGCTCTGGCGAGCCCTTCTCCCGCACGCCGCTTGAGCCGCGCCTGGCGGCAGCAGCGGTCTGGCTGGCAGCGCACGGCTTGACCCCCCGGCACGGCCAGCAGGTGTCGGCGGGCGCAGGGGAGCGGCTCGCCGAATCGCACCTCGAGGCCTGCCGAGCCGGTGTCTGCGACCAGGTGGTGGCTGATCAGGTCTGCTCCGGCGCCAGCGCCCCACGTCCGGGGTCAGGCCCCGGCGGTGACACCGACGGTGCGCCAGGCCGTCCGGATCGCCGGCTCGAGAGCACCCGCCAGCCGGACGGTGATGGCGGCGAACGCGGCAAAGTCGGCGTCGGGTCGGAGCGTGGGATCTGTCAGAGCGGCGTACCAGACCCGGCCGGTAGTTTCCCAGGCCTTGCCGCCGGCGGCGACGCTGGCCAGGTAGAAGGCACGGTTCGGGATTCCTGAGTTGAGATGCACCCCACCGTTGTCCGCGTCCGTCACCACGTATCCCAACATCGAGGCCGGCTGCGGGTCCTTGCCGAGCACCGGATCGTCGTACGCCGTGCCGGGCGCTCGCATCGAGCGAAGGGCCGCCCCGTGCACGCCGGGCAGCAGGAGCCCGGCGCCGATCAGCCAATCGGCCTGGTCCGCGCTCTGGCCGAGCGCGCGCTGCTTGACGAGCGAGCCGAAGACATCGCTGATCGACTCGTTCAGCGCGCCGGGCTGCCCGCGATAGACCAGAGCCGCCTCAAGCTCGGTGACGCCGTGGGTGAGCTCATGACCGATGACGTCGACCGATGCCGTGAAGCGGCCGAACAGCTCCCCGTCGCCGTCGCCGAAGACCATCTGGGTGCCGTTCCAGAAAGCGTTGTCATAGTTCGTGGAGTAGTGCACGGTCCCCACCAGCGCCAGGCCCTTGCCGTCGAGACTGTCGCGCCCGAACACCTCGTCGTACATCGCCCAGGTGAGGCCGAGCCCGTCGTAGGCCTCGTCAACCGCCGGGTCCCCGGCCGGCGGCGCCCCCTCGGGCCGCACCGTCCGACCGGGTAGCTGCTCGCCATGCGCGGCGTCGGCAATCGTCCGCCGCGGACCTCGCCCGTCGTCGGCGGGCAATGCACCGGCGACGCGCATCGCGCGGACCTGGCGGACGGACTCGTCTACGGCGAGCGTGCGCAGGGCCAGGTCGCGCTGCCGCGGTGTGCCGCGCTCGGCGATAGCCGTCAGCAGGTGCGGCGGAATGATGGTGCAGCAATGAGTCATGGGTGCCTCGCTCTCTGTGGTCGTGGCTGCATCCTGGGCCACGGGTCCGACAAGGGGTGCCGCCGATGCTCGGCCTGCAAGGTTGTCGGACCCCGGACGTACCGTTGCTGTGTGACGACGACAGCCCCCCCGGCGCACGCCAACCGCCCCATAGTTCCCCGGCTCGCGACCGATCTTGCCCGCACCAAGCGGCGCTTCGAGGTCGTCTCGGACTACCAGCCGGCGGGTGACCAGCCCGCGGCGATCGTCGAGCTCACCAAACGCCTGCAGGACGGCCGGCCCGACATCGTGCTGCTGGGCGCGACGGGCACCGGCAAGTCGGCGACGACGGCCTGGCTGGTCGAGCAGGTGCAGCGCCCGACGTTGGTCATGGCGCCCAACAAGACGCTGGCTGCGCAGTTGGCCAACGAGTTCCGTGAGCTGCTGCCGCACAACGCCGTGGAGTACTTCGTCAGCTACTACGACTACTACCAGCCTGAGGCGTACGTCCCGCAGACCGACACGTACATCGAGAAGGACTCAAGCGTCAACGAGGAGGTCGAGCGGCTGCGGCACTCCGCCACGATGAGCCTGCTGACCCGCCGCGACGTGATCGTCGTGGCGTCGGTGAGCTGCATCTACGGTCTGGGCACCCCGCAGGAGTACGTCGACCGGATGGTCCGGCTACGGGTCGGCGACAGCATCGAGCGGGACAAGCTCCTACGCCAGCTCGTCGGCGTGCAGTACACCCGCAACGACCTGGCCTTCACCCGGGGCACGTTCCGGGTGCGGGGTGACACGGTCGAGGTCTTCCCGGTGTACGAGGAGCTCGCGGTCCGCGTGGAGCTGTTCGGCGATGAGATCGAGAAGGTCATGACGCTGCACCCGCTTACCGGCGAGGTGGTCGAGGAGCACGAGGAGGTCTTCGTCTTCCCGGCGACGCACTACGTCGCGGGGCCGGAGCGCATGGAGCGCGCGGTCGCGGGCATCGAGCTCGAGCTCGCCGACCAGCTGGCGGCGATGGAGGCGCAGGGGAAGCTGCTGGAGGCGCAGCGGCTGCGGATGCGGACGACGTACGACGTGGAGATGATGCGCCAGGTCGGTTTCTGCAACGGCATCGAGAACTACAGCCGGCACATCGACGGCCGTGCCCCGGGCACCGCCCCGCACACGCTGCTGGACTACTTCCCCGACGACTTCCTGCTGGTCATCGACGAGTCGCACGTGACGGTGCCGCAGATCGGCGCGATGTACGAGGGTGACCGCAGCCGCAAGCGCACCCTCGTCGACCACGGCTTCCGGCTGCCCAGCGCGATGGACAACCGGCCGCTGAAGTGGGAGGAGTTCCTGGAGCGGGTCGGGCAGACCGTGCACCTGTCGGCGACCCCCGGGCCCTATGAGCTGTCGCGGGTGCGGGGCGACGTCGTCGAGCAGGTCATCCGGCCGACCGGGCTCGTCGACCCGCAGATCGTGGTCAAGCCGACGAAGGGCCAGATCGACGATCTCGTGCACGAGATCCGGCTGCGGGCCGAGCGAGACGAGCGGGTCCTGGTGACGACGCTGACGAAGAAGATGAGCGAGGACCTCACCGACTACCTGCTCGAGCTGGGCATCCGGGTGCGCTACCTGCACTCCGAGGTCGACACGATCCGGCGCATCGAGCTGCTGAAGGAGCTCCGCAAAGGGGAGTACGACGTGCTCGTCGGCATCAACCTGCTACGCGAGGGGCTAGACCTGCCCGAGGTGTCACTGGTGAGCATCCTGGACGCCGACAAGGAGGGGTTCCTGCGCAGCGGGACCAGCCTGATCCAGACGATCGGCCGGGCCGCCCGCAACGTCTCCGGCCAGGTGCACATGTACGCCGACAAGATCACGCCGAGCATGGCCAAGGCCATCGACGAGACGACCCGCCGGCGCGCTAAACAGGTCGCCTACAACGTGGAGCGAGGCGTCGACCCGCAGCCGCTGCGCAAGCGGGTCGCCGACATCCTGGACGACCTGGTGCGCGAGGGCGCCGACGGTGAGCTCGTCGGGGGCGGTGGCCGTCAGCAGTCCCGCGGCAAGGCCCCGGTGCCCGGCATGTCGAGCCGCAGCGGCACCGTCGGCAAGCACGCGAAGGAGCTGGCCGGCCTGCCACGGGCCGAGCTCGCCCAGCTCATCCAGCAGCTGGCCGACCAGATGCATGAGGCCGCCCGGGGACTGTCGTTCGAGCTCGCCGCCCGACTGCGTGACGAGGTCAACGAGCTCAAGAAGGAGCTGCGCGGGATGGACGCCGCTGGAGTGCGCTGAGGGGCAGGCTTCGAGGACAGCGACCGCAGGAGGCACGATGGTCGCGTGGTGGCGGTGGAACGGTTCTTGGGCCTCCTGCTCCTGCTGGGTGTCGTGGTGGCGGTGGCCGGCGTCATGGTGGCGCATCGGGCGCGTCAAGCGCGCGTCAACCTGGCCAGCGACGAGCGGCCGGTCGTCGGGGTTGGCGGTGCGGCGCTGCTGGTGTTCGGGCTGGGAACGCTGCCGGTCGCGTTCGGGTTCGGGTTGCGCGGCGGCGCGGCAGTCGTGCTGGCGATGACGCCGTCCCTCGCCTGCGCCCTCGCCGGTGGATTCTGGCTGCACAGCACCCGGCACCGCTGACCGAGCAAGCGGCAGCCTGGCTCTGCCGCCCGGCCTTGGTGACGCCGAGTAGTCATGGGACCAGCTGTCGGGTTGGCCGTTTCTGTGGTGCTCACGGCAATGCCGTGACAGCCGCCAACCATGCCGGGCTGCCTACGTCCGACCGGCTCCGCGGCTCCGGATCCTTCCGCCAGCCCGGGAGTACCCGCCGGTAAGGTCAGGTTCCCAGTCCTACATCCCGGGAGGTCTCGTCGGTGGGTCCGCCAACGCCGACCGCAGCCCGGCCGCTGCGCATCGCCCTGCTGAGCTATCGCAGCAAGCCGCACTGCGGCGGGCAGGGCGTGTACGTCCGGCACCTGTCACGCGAGCTCGCGGCCCTCGGGCACCAGGTTGAGGTCGTCAGCGGGCCGCCCTACCCAAAGCTGGACGACGTCGCTGGGCTGACGCTCACCAGACTGCCGAGCTTGGACCTCTACCGCGAGCCCGACCCCTTCCGGGTACCGCGGCTGCGCGAGTTCCACTCACCTGTCGATGTCCTGGAGTTCCTGCTGATGTGTACGGCGGCCTTCCCCGAGCCCCTGACGTTCTCGATCCGGGCCTGGCAGGAGCTGCGTCGGCGTGCCGAGCGCCCAGACGTCGTCCATGACAACCAGACACTGGGATACGGGCTGCTGGCGCTGCAGCGAGCCGGGCAGCACGTCGTCGCGACCTGCCACCACCCGATCACCGTCGACCGGGTGCACGACCTGGCAGCGGCCCCAGGGTGGCGCAAGCGGGCCAGCACCCGCCGCTGGTACTCCTTCCTGCGTATGCAGGGCCGGGTGCTGCGAGCGCTGCCCGCGGTACTGACCGTCTCACGCAGCTCGGCCGTCGACATCGCCCGCGACTTCGGGGTGCCCGCCGAGCGGCTGACCGTCGTACCGGTCGGTGTCGACACCGAGGTCTTCGTCCCGCCCGCCGCGCGCCGCGTCAAAGGCCGGGTCGTCGCGACAGCCAGCGCCGACGTGCCTCTGAAAGGTCTCGTCCCGCTCCTTGAAGCCGTCGCCAAGCTGCGCACCGAGCGCGACGTCGAGCTCGTGATCGTCGGGCAGGCCCGCGAGGGCGGCCTGACTGCCGCCACGATTGAGCGGCTGGGTCTGGTGGGGCACGTGCGCTTTGTCAGCGGGGTGAGTGAACCCGGGCTGGTGGCGCTCTTCGGGTCTGCCGAGGTGGGCGTCGTCCCCAGCCTGTACGAGGGGTTCAGCCTGCCGGCGGTCGAGCTGATGGCCTGCCAGACCCCGCTCGTGGTGACGACGGTCGGCGCGCTGCCCGAGGTGGTCGGTCCCGACGGCGTCGCTGCTCTGCACGTCGCGCCCAACGACCCCGAGGCCATCGCCGCCGCTGTTGGCCGGCTGATGGACGACCCTGAGCTCGCGGGCCGGCTCGGCGCCGCCGGACGGGCCCGGGTCGCCGAGCACTTCACGTGGCGGGCAGTCGCCGAGCAGACCGTCGACTGGTACCGCGCCATTCTGGAGGACGCACCGTGCTGACCGTCGACTTCGAGCGCTTCCTCGTCGGGCCGGGCGACCGGGTCCTGGACATGGGCTGCGGCGGCGGGCGGCACGCCTTTGCGCTGTACCGGCGGGGCTGTGACGTCGTCGCGCTCGACCGGAGCGCGAGTGAGCTCCACAACGTCGAGACGATGTTCGCGGCGCTTCGGGACGAGGGCGAGGTGCCGGCGGGGGCATCGGCCCGGACAGTGCGCGGCGACGCGTACGCCCTGCCGTTCGGCGACGACAACTTCGACGCCGTCATCGCCGCCGAGGTGCTGGAGCACCTGCCGGACGACGAGCGCGCGATGGCTGAGCTGTACCGGGTGCTCAGGCCGGGCGGCCAGATCGCCGTCACGGTGCCGCGCTGGGGGCCGGAGAAGGTGTGCTGGGCGCTGTCCGACGCCTACCACGAGGTGGAGGGCGGCCACGTCCGGATCTACCGGGGCGACCAGATCGTGCAGCGGCTCAGCCGGACCGGCCTGCAGCCCGTTGGCACCGGCTTCGCGCACGGGTTGCACGCGCCGTACTGGTGGCTCAAGTGCGCCGTCGGCATCGACAACGGCAACCACCCGCTGGTCAAGGCGTACCACCGGTTCCTGGTCTGGGACATGATGCGCAAGCCGCTGCTGACCCGCACCCTCGAGCGCGTGCTGGACCCGCTGATCGGTAAGAGCCTGGTGGTCTACCTGCGCAAGCCGGTACGGGTCCATGCCGTTTCTGCCTGACGTTCTGTCCGCAGCGCACGTGTCGCAGACGGTCGACTCGATCGTGGCGGCACAGCAGCCGTGTGGAGCGCTGCCCTGGGCGGACGGCCACAGCGACCCGTGGGACCACGTCGAGAGCGCGATGGCACTGGTCCTGGGGGCCCGGCTCGACGAGGCCCGAGCGGCGTACGGCTGGCTGCGCGCCACCCAGGGCGCTGACGGCGGGTGGGCGACGTCGTACGACGCGACGATCGTGCGCGACGCGACGGTGGACACCAACCAGTGCGCGTACGTCGCCGTCGGCGTCTGGCAGTGGTGGCTCGAGAGGCGTGACCGCTCGCTGGTCGAGGAGCTCTGGCCGATGGTGGCCCGCGCGTTGGACCTCGTGGTCGGGATGCAGCTGCCGGGTGGGCAGATCAGCTGGTCCCGCGACCCGGCGGGGGCCTGCTCGCCGGATGCGCTGCTGACCGGGTCGGCGTCGACCTACCAGGCGCTGCGCTGCGGGGTGGCGCTCGCCGAGCTGGTAGGCGAGCCCAGGCCGGAGTGGGAGGTGGCGGCCGGGTTGCTGCAGCACGCCGTCGCCCACCACCCTGAGGCGTTCCTGGACAAGCGCCGCTTCTCGATGGACTGGTACTACCCGGTGCTGGGCGGCGCGGTACGCGGCGAGGCGGGCCGGGAGCTGCTGGCGTCGCGGTGGGAGGAGTTCGCGGTGGCCGGCCACGGTGTTCGGTGCGTCGCGGACCGGCCGTGGGTGACCGGCGCGGAGACCGCGGAGCTGGCACTCGCGCTGTTGACCGTGGGCGATACCGGGGGCGCTCGACAACTGCTCGCCGAGGTGCAGCACCTACGGCACGACGACGGGTCCTACTGGACCGGGCTGGTGTACGACGAGGGCGTCAACTGGCCGGTCGAGCGCTCGCCATGGACCGCCGCGGCGGTGCTGCTCGCCGATGACGCGCTCAAGGGGGGGACCACGAAGGCGCTGTTCGTGGGCGACGGCCTGCCGACCGGCATCGTGCTGCCGGTCGACGCGTGCCGGGTGGCCGGGGCGGCGTGCGCCCTGGACCGGGCCTGAGGCACCTCACGACCGCAGCCGGGCCACCTCACGCGCCCCGCTCGAGGTCCGCGTCCAGCAATCGCTGCGCTCGAAGCGCGAACTGGCCACCAGCCCGGCCGCCAGCAGGTCCCGTCCCGGACGCGAGACATCGAGGCCGGTCAGCGCAGCCAGCTCGGCCGACGACAGTCCGGGGTGCCCGCTGATGGCCAGCAGCAGGGTCCAGGCCGGCGAGCCGGGCTCGAGGCCGACATGACCGGGCCGCCGCAGCACCCGCAGCGAGCCGCGATCGGCTACCTGCTCGAAACCTTCGCCGAGCGCGCGCTGCACGACGTGCCACGGCGGCCGGCCACCGTCGGCCGGATCGGGGAACACGTCGTGCACCGCCAGCAGGCCGCCGGGCAGTAGATGCGGTGAGAAGGCGGCGTAGTCGTGCTGTGCGACCTCTTCGGTGTGGTTGCCGTCCAGGAACAGCAGGGCCAGGGGGGTCGTCCACCATGACGCGACCTGCTGCGTCGTCGCGACCAGCACGCTGACGATATCGTCGAGGCCGGCATCCCAGAGGGTCCGGCGCAGGCTGGGCAGCGTCTCGAGCCGGCCGGTGTGCGCGTCGACCAGCGAGGTGTCGTGCCATTGCCAGCCGGGCTGGTTCTCCTCCGATCCGCGGTGGTGGTCCAGCGTGACCAGGTGGGCCCCCGCGACGCGGGCGGCGGCTCCGAGGTGCACGGTCGACTTGCCGCAGTACGTCCCCACCTCCAACCAAAGCGCGGGACCGGCAGTCAGGGCGGCGTCGTACAGCGCCAGCCCTTCGTCCTCAGGCAGGAACCCCTTGGTGGCGGCGGCGACCTCGGCGTAGGGGGCGGGGAGCAGCACCTGTCCAGCCTCGCAGGCTGGGCGGCGGGCGGACAGGCATCTCACGCGACAGGTACGTCGAAGGTCGCTCGAGGAGGGTGGCGGTTGAGGTCGTTGCTCGTACGCCTGGCGTGCGGGTTCGACCCGAGGTGCGCCCCGCGCCCTACCTGCAGGGCGAACCGACCGGACCGGCCGCCAACGAGACCGGCTGGAAGGACACCATCGTCGCGATGCCCGGCCACGTCACCCGGATCCTCGTTCCCGTCGGCGGGACCGCCGCCGGCATCCCCGCGCCGTTCAACGACGACGCACCGGGCGCCCAGATCCAGCACTTCATCGGCACGTACGTCCTGCACTGCCACAGCCTGGAACAGGACAACGACATGATGCAGCCGTACAAGATTCTTCGACCGTAACGGTGAGCGAGCCCCCGCAGCCGGCGGCGGGGGCGCTGACCTACCAGCCGCGCTCCCGCCACCCGGCCAGCGCGGGCCGCTCCGCACCGAGCGTCGTGTCGGTGCCGTGCCCCGGGTAGACCCAGGTCTCGTCGGGTAGCCGACCGAAGAGCTTGCGCTCGACATCGTCGATGAGCGTGCCGAACCGGGCCGGGTCCTTCTCGGTGTTGCCGACCCCGCCCGGGAACAGGCTGTCGCCCGAGAACACGTGCGGCCGCTCGGGGTCGCCGCGGTAGACCAGCGCCACCGAGCCGGGGGTGTGGCCGAGCAGGTGCACGACCGAGAGGGTGACCTCGCCGACCTGGATCGTGTCGCCGTCAGCGACCAGCCGGGTCGCCGGCACCGGCAGGTCAGCCGCGTCGCCCGCGTGCACGAGCACGGGGGCGCCGCTCGCGCCGACGACCTCGGCGAGGGCCTGCACGTGGTCCCAGTGCCCGTGCGTCTCCAGCACGCCGATGAGCCGACCGTCGCCGACCAGCTCGAGCAGGCGGGGGGCGTCGCCGGCTGCATCGACCAGCAGCGTGTCGCCGGTGGCCGTGCAGCGCAGCAGGTAGCAGTTGTTGGTGAACGGCGGTGTGCAGACCTTCGTGATCAGCAGTCCCGGCACCTCCCGGACGTCGGGCGGACCGCCCTGCTCCACCACACCCGTGTACGTCACAGCACTCCTTGAGATCGGTGTGCGCAGGACGCTAACCCGCGTCCTCGGGAAGCGTTCTGTCGGTGTCCGCGGTTAGCCTCATCACGAGGCTTCCCCAGCCTGCAACCCGACCGAAGGACTCCATGGCTGACCGCCTGGTCGTGCGCGGCGCGCGCGAGCACAACCTCAAGGACATCTCGATCGACCTGCCGCGCAACGCGCTGGTCGTGTTCACCGGGCTGTCCGGATCGGGCAAGTCCAGCCTGGCCTTCGACACGATCTTCGCAGAGGGTCAACGCCGTTACGTCGAGTCGCTGAGCTCCTACGCCCGACAGTTCCTCGGGCAGATGGACAAGCCCGACGTCGACTTCATCGAAGGGCTGTCACCGGCCGTCTCGATCGACCAGAAGTCGACCAACCGCAATCCGCGTTCGACGGTCGGCACGGTCACCGAGGTCTACGACTACCTGCGCGTCCTGTTCGCCCGAGCCGGCACCCCGCACTGCCCGGTCTGCGGCCGCGTCATCGCCCGGCAGCAGCCCGGCCAGATCGTCGACCAGATCCTCGCGCTGGAGGACGGCATCCGCTTCCAGGTGCTGGCGCCGGTGATCCGCGGGCGCAAGGGCGAGTACGTCGAGCTGTTCGCCGACCTGCAGCAGAAGGGCTACAGCCGGGCCAGGATCGACGGCGTCGTGCACAGCCTCGCCGACCCGCCCAAGCTCAAGAAGCAGGAAAAGCACACCATCGAGGTGGTCATCGACCGGCTGGCGGTGAAGGCCACGGCGCAGCGCCGGCTCACCGACTCCGTGGAGACAGCCCTCAAGCTCGGAGCCGGCCTGGTGATCCTGGACTTCGTGGACCTGCCGGAGGACGACCCGCACCGTGAGCGCACCTTCTCCGAGCACCTGGCCTGCCTGTTCGACGACCTGTCGTTCGAGGAGATGGAGCCGCGCAGCTTCTCGTTCAACTCGCCGTACGGCGCCTGCCCCGACTGCCACGGTCTCGGCACCCGCAAGGAGGTCGATCCCGAGCTCGTCGTCACCGATCCGCAGAAGAGTTTCGAGCAGGGCGCCATCGCCCCGTGGAGCAGCGGCCACAACCAGGAGTACTTCGGCCGGCTCGTGCAGGCGCTCGGCGACGCGCTCGGCTTCACCTTGCGTACCCCCTTTGGAAAGCTGACGAAGGCACAGCAGAAGGCCGTCCTGTACGGGCACGAGACCGAGGTGCACGTCCGGTACCGCAATCGCTACGGCCGCGAGCGCAGCTACTACACCGCGTACGAAGGCGTCATCCCGTTCCTGGAGCGTCGGCACGCCGAGGCCGAGAGCGAGGCCAGCCGCGAGCGCTTCGAGGGTTACATGCGCGAGGTGCCCTGCCCGACCTGTCACGGCGCTCGACTCAAGCCCGAGGTGCTCGCCGTGACCCTCGGCGACCGGTCGATCAGCGAGGTCGCCGACCTTTCCATCGCCGACTGCGCGGTCTTCCTGCGCAACCTCGACCTCGATGCCCGGCAGGCGATGATCGCCGAGCGGGTGCTCAAGGAGGTCAACGCCAGGTTGGGCTTCCTGCTCGACGTCGGCCTGGAGTACCTCTCGCTCGGCCGACCCGCCGGCTCGCTGTCCGGCGGCGAGGCACAGCGCATCCGCCTGGCCACCCAGATCGGCTCCGGTCTGGTCGGCGTGCTGTATGTCCTGGACGAGCCCTCGATCGGCCTGCACCAGCGCGACAACCGGCGGCTGATCGACACCCTCGTGCGGCTGCGCGACCTCGGCAACACCCTCATCGTCGTCGAGCACGACGAGGACACCGTCCGGGCCGCCGACTGGGTCGTCGATATCGGTCCCGGCGCGGGCGAGCACGGCGGTCAGGTGGTGGTCAGCGGCACGGTCGCCGACCTGCTGGCCTGCGAGGACTCGATCACCGGGCAGTACCTGTCCGGGCGCCGCGTCATGGCGGTGCCGGGCACCCGCCGCCCCCGTACCCCCGGTCGCGAGCTCAAGGTCGTCGGCGCGCGGGAGCACAACCTGCGCGACATCACGGTCAGCTTCCCGCTCGGCCAGCTGGTCGCGGTGACCGGCGTCTCCGGATCGGGCAAGTCGACACTGGTCAACGACATCTTGGCCGCCGTGCTGGTCAACCAGCTCAACGGCAGCCGGCAGGTCCCCGGCCGGCACACCCGCATCAACGGTCTGGAGCACCTGGACAAGGTCGTACGGGTCGACCAGTCGCCGATCGGGCGTACGCCGAGGTCCAACCCGGCGACCTACACCGGCGTCTTCGACCACATGCGCAAGCTGTTCGCCGAGACGACGGAGGCGAAGGTCCGCGGCTACCTGCCGGGGCGGTTCTCCTTCAACGTCAAGGGTGGTCGCTGCGAGGCATGTGCCGGCGACGGCACGATCAAGATTGAGATGAACTTTCTGCCCGATGTCTATGTGCCCTGCGAGATCTGCCACGGTGCCCGCTACAACCGCGAGACGCTCGAGGTGCACTTCAAGGGCCGGACGATCTCCGAGGTCCTGGACATGCCGATCGAGGAGGCCGCCAGCTTCTTCGAGGCGGTCCCGGCGATCAGCCGGCACCTCAAGACGCTGGTCGACGTCGGGCTGGGCTACGTCCGGCTCGGCCAGCCCGCCCCGACGCTGTCCGGCGGCGAGGCGCAGCGCGTCAAGCTCGCCGCCGAGCTGCAGAAGCGGCAGACCGGGCGCACCGTCTACGTCCTCGACGAGCCGACGACCGGCCTGCACTTCGAGGACATCCGCAAGCTGCTCATCGTGCTCGGGCGGCTCGTCGACCAGGGCAACTCGGTGATCGTCATCGAGCACAACCTCGACGTCATCAAGACGGCCGA
>JAYVYM010000344.1:0-3923 GCA_043784245.1 Frankiales bacterium | reverse complement strand
TCGGCTGGAGCCTCGGCGAGCGCAACGCGCTCGGCCTCCGCCCGCGCGTACGCCGTGACCAGGTCGCGGTAGCCCGGCGAACGCTCCGCGAGCTCGGTGTGTGTACCGCGGTCGCTGACCCGGCCCTGCGCCACGAAGACGACCTCGTCGGCAAGCGTGATGGTCGCGCGCCGGTATGCCACCACCACGACGGTGCTCGCGCTGCCGCGCAGCCCGTCCAGGATCCGCTGCTCCACCTGCGGGTCCACCGCGCTCGTTGCGTCATCGAGCACCAGCAGCCGCGGCCGGCGTACGACGGCCCGGGCCAGCGCGAGACGCTGGCGCTGACCACCGGACAGCGTGGTCCCCCGCTCCCCGACAACGGTGTCGAGGCTGCTCGGCAGGGCGGCGACAAAGCCGTCGGCCTGCGCGGTGCGTAGCGCCTCCCACACCCGCTCGTCGGGCAGGTCGGCGCCCAGCAAGACGTTGCCCCGCACCGTGTCGTCGAACAGGAATGCCGTCTGTGGCACCAGGGCAGCGACCTGCGCGACGGCACCCGGCTCGAGCTCGCGCAGGTCGACGCCGTCGTAGGCGACGCTGCCCTGGCCCGGGTCGACGAGCCGCACGAGCAGCGCGGCAAGGGTCGACTTGCCCGACCCGGTGGCTCCGACCACGGCGACCGTCCGACCTGCCTCGACGTCGAAGGCGACGTCGTCCAGCACCGGTACGCCGCCGTAGGAAAACGAGACGCCCTGCACCGTCAGGCCGACCGCGCCGGCGCCCTCGGGCAGGCGCTGCGAGCCGTGCTCCTGCCGGCCCTGCGCGGTGAGCACCCGCTGCAGGCGGTCCCAGCCGACGACGCTGCGCGGCAGCTCGTTCAGCACCCAGCCGATCGCGCGTACCGGGAAGGCCAACAGCGTGAACAGGTACGCGACGCGCACCAGCTGCCCGGCATTGATGTCGCCGCTGCCGACCCGGGCGGTCCCGACCAGCAGCACGACCAGCACCCCGATCGTCGGCAGCGCCTCCATCACCGGGTCGAACAGGCCGCGGATCCGGCCGACGGCCACGTTGGTCTCGCGAAGCTCGTGGGCGGCCCGCGCGAAACGCGCGGTCTCGTCGGCCTCGCGCCCGAGCGTCTTGACCACCAGGGCGCCATCGAAGCTCTCGTGCGCGATCGCACTGACCTCGCCGCGCAGCTGCTGGGCACGGGTCATCAGCGGCGACATCCGCCGGCTGTACAGCACGGTCAGCGCTGCGATCGTCGGGAACACCACGGTGCCGACCGCCGCGAGCACCGGGTCGGTCACGAACAGCAGCCCCAGGGTGACGACCAGCATCAGGACGACGCCCACCGCGAACGGGAACGGGGCGATCGGGGACCAGGTCGCCTCCACGTCGGAGCCGGCCGTCGACAGCAGCTCGCCGGTCGGGTGCTGTTGATGCCAGGAGATCGGCAGCTCCAGGTAGCGCCGGGTGACCCGGCGGCGGTAACCGGCCTGCAGGCGGTACTGCATGATGCCGGCCCCCAGCCGCCGGGCAACGATGCCCACGACCTTGAGGACAGCCGTCCCCAGGACCGCGACGAAGGCGATCGCGAGCGCCGCCGTGGAGGCCCGGCCCTCGCGCAGGGACGGCACGATGACGCGGTTGGTGATCGCGCCGAAGACGTACGCCTGACCGATCGTGGTGAGCGCGAACACGCCGCTGCCCACGGCCGACGCGGCAAAGATCCGGGGCTCCTCCCGGACAGCGACCCCGAGCACGCCGAACCCGCGCCGGAGCACCCCCCTGTTCGAGGGTGGGGCTGCTGGTCGGGTCACGGTCCTCCTCGGGTACGGCAACGCGAGTGCGTCCTCAGGGTGCGACACCGACCGGCGGTCCGCTGTTCCCCCGCTGGGACGGCGCTACGCGCACCGGGTGGCCGGCCAGCCGGAGCGCGTCCTTGACGTCGTTGATCCGCAACTGCCCGAAGTGGAAGACGCTGGCGGCCAGCACCGCGTCAGCGCCCGCCTCGACCGCCGGGGCGAAGTGCTCCAGCGCACCGGCGCCGCCGCTGGCCACCACCGGCACGGTCACAGCGGCGCGTACCGCGCGCAGCATCTCCAGGTCGTAGCCGCGCCTCGTGCCATCGGCGTCCATCGAGTTCAGCAGCACCTCGCCGATCCCCAGCTCCTGGCCGCGGACGGCCCACTCCAGGGCGTCGATGCCGGTCCCGGTGCGACCGCCGTGCGTGGTCACCTCGTAGCCGCTCGCCGTGCCCGGTGCCCGACGCGCGTCGACCGACAGCACCAGCACCTGGCTGCCGAAGCGCTCCGCGATCTCGCCCAGCAGCGCCGGCCGGGCGATGCCGGCGGTGTTGACGCCGACCTTGTCGGCCCCGGCCCGCAGCAGCCGGTCCACGTCCTGGACCGTCCGGACGCCACCGCCGACGGTCAGCGGGATGAAGACCTGCTCGGCGGTACGGCGTACGACGTCGTACGTCGTCTCCCGGCTGGCACTGCTGGCGGTGATGTCGAGGAACACCAGCTCGTCGGCTCCCTCGGCGTCGTAGACGCAGGCCATCTCGACCGGGTCACCGGCGTCCACCAGACCGGTGAAGTTGACCCCCTTGACAACTCGACCGGCGTCGACATCCAGACAGGGGATCACACGGACAGCTCGGGTCACGGCGCTCGACGCTACCGGCGGAGGCCCCTGTTCGGCGCGGCGCTACCGGAACAGCGCCAAGTGTGCAAACGTTGAGACCACCACGAGACGACGACAGACCCGGCGAGCGCCGGGGCGGAGAGACCCGCATGAGAATTGATCACGCCCACATGAGCGAGTCTGCATGACCACCTGCCACCACCAGCCCACCTGCCCCACCGCCGACGCCCCCGATGCCGCGGCCGCGAAGATCGTCGCCGAGCACCTGCAGGAGTGTGGCTACGCCTTGTTGTGCAACGGCCGGGTCCTCATGGAGCACGGCGGTCTGCTGCCGGTGCCGGGCCGGCGGGCGGCTCCGGTCGGCTAGCGCCGCTCTCGGCGGAACCCACGGCGGCGAGCGCCTCCGGCAGCGTGAACTGACCTGCGTACAGCGCCTTCCCGACGATGGCGCCCTCGACGCCGGCGACCGACGCGATGGCCCGCAGGTCGGCGAGCGAGGAGACGCCGCCGCTGGCGACCACCGGCCGGGACGTCCGCGCACACACCTCGGCCAGCAGCTCGAGGTTCGGCCCGGTCAGCGTCCCGTCCCGGCGTACGTCGGTGACGACGTAACGGGCGCAGCCCTCCGCGTCGAGCCGGGCCAGCACCTCCCACAGGTCGCCGCCGTCCTGCGTCCAGCCGCGCGCCGACAGGGTGGTGCCGCGGACGTCCAATCCGACCGCGATCCGGTCGCCGTGCTCGGCAATGGCCCGGGCGCACCACTGCGGCTCCTCGAGGGCGGCGGTGCCGAGGTTGACCCGCGCGCAGCCGGTCCTCAACGCGGTCGCGAGTGATGCGTCGTCGCGGATGCCGCCGCTGAGCTCGACCTGCACGTCGAGGGCGCCGACGACGCCGGCCAGCAGCTCCCGGTTGGACCCGCGGCCGAACGCTGCGTCGAGGTCGACCAGGTGCACCCACTGCGCGCCGCCGGCCTGCCAGTGCAGCGCGGCCTGCAGCGGGTCGCCGTAGGACGTCTGGCTACCGGCCTCACCCTGGACCAGCCGGACAGCCTGGCCACCCGCGACATCCACAGCGGGCAACAGGACCAGGCTCATCGCGAGGGGCTCCTTCGGGACGGACCCGACCGGCCGCGGCGGGGGGAGCCGCCCAGCAGGACGAGGGCGGGGGGCAGGGCGGCAACGCTGAGGACGGCCAGCCCGATCCGGGTCCGGCCGCCGAGGTGCAGCTGCCAGGCAACAACCTGGACGACGAGCCAGCCGGCGGCCAGCGTCAGCAGGGTCCGGGGCGGTGGCCAG
>JAYVYM010000343.1:0-3170 GCA_043784245.1 Frankiales bacterium | reverse complement strand
AGGATCGCCGGGTCGCCGTCGCGGAGTTGCAGGGTGGCTTGGCGTTCCCAGTCGGCGCTGAACCGGTGGATCTGACCGAGTTCGATGCCGTGCCCGGCGTGGGCCAGCGCAGCGAGCATCCCGCCCGGTCCGTTGATCACCCCGATCTGGCTGGGGTCACCGACCAGCACGACCTTGCTGGCGGCTTGGGCGGCGAGCCGGGTGAGGGTGTCCAGGTCCAGCGTGGACGCCATCGAGGCCTCGTCCAGGACCAGCACGGTCCGGTCATCCAGGCAGCTCCAGGCCCGCTCCGCCGGCCGAAGCAGGGCCAGGCGGCTGTGGTTGTGCAGCCATTTCGCCAGGGTGTCGGTCCGACCGCTGGTCGCGGCCGCGAGCTCGGATGCGGCTCGGGCTGAGGGGGCCAGGCCGATCACCCGGTAGCCGGCCTGCTGCCACACCAGCGCCGTCGCGCCCAGGGTGGCGGTTTTGCCCACCCCGGCCGGTGCGGTCAGCACCGACAGGAAATCCTTACCCCTGGTCAACCGACCCAACGCGGCGGCCTGATCGGGGTCCAACCGGCCGATCGTGCCGGCGGCGGCCCGGAGCTGGACCGGGACACGGCCGTACCCACCGCGGCGGCCCTGCTCGGCGACGCGCAGGATCCGGGCCTCAGCCGACAGCACCTGCACCGTGGCGTACCGGGGATCCGACGCCCGGGGGGTGACGCCCCGGACTGGCGCGCCGACCGGGACAGCTTCGGTCAACGCCAGGGCCGAGTCGGTGAGCTGCTCGACCCGGGCGACAACCTCCGTGGCCGTCAACCGGGTGCTGGGTAGGCGGGCGGCGATCTGGCCGGTGACGTCGGCCCGGGAGAACGCTGCCCGGCGCAGGCCAGCGGCCTGCAACGCCGCGAACACCAGGGCCACCTCACCCGCGGCCGCGGGTGGTGGCCCGTCGGGGTCCGCCGGCGCGACAGCTTCGAGCGGGCGGGCCAGGCTCGGACCGGCCGTGGCCGTGGTGGGCACAACCCGCTGGCCGTCCGTCGCCGCGTTCCGGACCCGGACGCCGCTGAGGTCACCCGGCCGGGTGCCGCGGGTCGGGATGACGCCCAGGAGCCGGTCGGGGCTCCAGCCGGCCTGGGCGGCCTCCTCAGTCCAGGTGGCGTGCAACGTCGACGCTTCCGGGTGGGTTTTGCCTGGTCGGGTCTTCAGCACCGCGGTCTTGAGCACCGCCGCCCGCTCCGCCCGCGACAACGTCCGGCCCAGCAGTTGCTCGTATTCCGCTATTTTCGGCAGCGCCTCGGCATCTATCGCGGTGGTTCGTTTGCTCCACAGTTTCAGCAGCTCAGCCGGCACCCCGACGATGTCGGCTTGGCCGTGCTCATTGACCTTGCCGAGTTGCACCCCGAGGCGCCCGGATAGTTCATTGCGCAGCGCGGCTTGGTAGATCATGCCGGCGCTTTTCTTGTGATGAAACAATTCGGTCGCATCCAAGGTGCGCCACCTGCCGTCCGGGCAGCGGACCTTATTCAGGACCAGCGCGTGGGTGTGCAGCTGCGGGTCGCCGGCCCGGCTGGTCCGGTGATCGAACAACGCCGCGACCAGCCCAGCGCTGGCGACCTGCTCAACCCCGTCGGTGCCGCGGCGGGACAGCGACGCGCGGGTGTCCAGATACGCCAGGCCCGCTTGGACTGCCGCCCGGTGCGCGGTCATCGCGGCGGCGGCCATCTCCGCCGACCCCAACGCCCACACCGCACTGACACTCTTCGGCGCGGAAAAGGTCAGGTCGAAGCCGGTCACCCCATCGGCCCGCCAGGCCCGGCCAAGCCGGTCCCCCGAGGCAGGGTGCAGACCGCGGGCGAACAACGCCTCGAGCTCCCGTTCGGTCACCACCGCACCCGACGCCAACCCGAGCTGGTCGAGCCCCCGGCCGTGCCACCGGCCCGGCGCCTCCCCAACCCCCAGGTAGTACTCCGTCGGCCGGCACGCGACGCTGTCGGTGTAGTACCGCCACGAGGCGGTGCCGATCTTCGCCGAACTCAACACCACCAACACCTCCGACAACATCCCCCGACCGCCGCCACCGTACATTCAAAGAATGCACATGTCTGCTGCTCAGACGCTCTGACTGCGGTGTCTTGGTAAATACGGAAACCAGAAGCAGAGAGCGGTTAGTCGGGGTAAGGAGCGGCGCTGCAAAATCTTTTACAAGTCTGCTTGGGTCGCTCGAGGATCGGGACGCTTGCGTTCATCGCACGGCCGGCAGGGCCGTCCGTCGGACCATCGACGGCATCGCCCGGTAGAACGGTCGGGATGTCAGACCTGGGCGCGACAAACTCCAGCAGCGCGCCAAGGGCAGTCATGCACTGAACGTCCGACTCAGGCCCTTGGGGGGTTCGGTTCGAGACGTTCGACCGTGGTGACGCGGTCAAGGGACCTGTCGCCAGAGACAAATCTTCCGGCGTCGGCGAGCAACGTGCGCGGCCGGCCAGGCCACCGAGGTGCGGCCGTTCGCGTCATGCTTACAGCCAGGCCGCCACCGTGACGACGATCCACCCGTCGGAGACCCAACATGCTGATCGTTTATCCTCATCGGCGGTATTGCTATTACCCACGTCCAGCGTGGCAACCGGCCCAATCAGAAAAAGTCTTTGCCGTCAAAGCCATTGCCACCTGCAGCGCATACCCGCATATCGTCCGCGGATTTTTCGGGCTCTTCACAATCGAGGGTGTAGGGGTTCGTCGGCGCGTCGCTGGCCGGATGAGGGTCGAGGTCCCTCAAGGATGGGAGTTCTGACGCTTGCACCTGAAGGACCTCGACGTTGTTGGACGCTACCTTCGCGCGCCCTGACCTGAGCACGTTCTACCGGCTCGACGACCTGGGTCTGGAGGTCGTCGGGCAGCAACTGCAGACCGACCGCGCGGTGCTGGCGTGTCGGGTCACGGCATCGGACCGGTGGTGCCGGCGGTGCGGCTGTGAGGGCGTCCCGTGTGACAGCGTCACCCGCACGCTGGCGCACGAGCCGTTCGGTTGGCGCCCCACGACGCTGCTCGTCACGATCAACCGCTACCGGTGCACCGGTTGCGGGCACCTCTGGCGCCAGGACCTCAGCAAAGCCGCGCAACCACGAGCCAAGCTGTCGCTCGGTGCGCTGCGCTGGGCGCTGTCGGCGATTGTCTGCCAGCACCTCA
>JAYVYM010000342.1:0-5736 GCA_043784245.1 Frankiales bacterium | reverse complement strand
GTGGTGGTGTGGTCCTCCATGTCGAGGGTGACCGTGGTCCCCACCACCCGGGCGGCCTCGCAGATCGTGCGCGCGTTGTCTAGGGCGAGGCCGGCGTCCAGCGAGCGGCCCACGGCGCTGAGCTTGACGCTCACCTCGGTGCGGCCGCCGGCGCTCAGGCCGGCGTCCGCAAGCCGCTCGAGCAGCACCAGGTAGGCCTTGACGGTCGACTCGGCCTGCCCGACGTCCAGGGTGTCCTCGCCGAGGTGGTCCAGGCTGACCTGCAGCCCGGTCGCGTGCAGCGCCTGCGTCGTGCGTACAGCGTCCTCGACCGCCTCACCGGACACGAAGCGGCGGACCACCCCGCGCGAGATCGGCGCCCCCGCCACCAGCGCACGGATGCGTGGGTCTCGGGAGGCCGCCAGGATCGCCGCTCGGAGCATGCCCGCAATCTACGTCCGGGACGGGCGCTCGCCATGCGCCGGGGCGACCAGGTTGAGCCGCGTGAAGGCCAGCGCCTCGGCCAGGTCGGCCTCCCGCTCGGCGCGGTCCTCGACCTTGCGGGTGCTGACCTCGCAGACCACCAGGCCACCGAAGTCACTGGCGGCCAGCCCCTCGAGCAGCTCCGCGCACGGCTGGTCGCCGCGGCCGGGCACCAGGTGCTCGTCACGGGCGCTGCCCGTGCCGTCGGCGATGTGCACGTGGGCGAGCCGGTCGCCCATCACCTCACGCATCGCCAGCGCGTCGCTGCGGCTGACCGAGGTGTGCGACAGGTCCAAGGTGAAGTGCCGGAAGTCCTCCAGTGTCGGGTCCCAGTCCGGCGCGTACGGCGACACCTCCCGGCCGCGGGCCCGCAGCGGGAACATGTTCTCGACCGCGAAGCGCACCTCGGTCTCCTCGGCCATCTGCGCGATCCCACCGACGAACTGCCGTACGTAGTCGCGCTGCCACCGGAACGGCGGGTGCACCACGACGGTCTCCGCACCGACCTGTTCGGCAGCGGCCTTGGCGCGCACCAGCTTGACCCACGGGTCGGTGCCCCAGACGCGTTGCGTGATCACCAGGCAGGGGGCGTGCAACGCGAGGATCGGCACCTGGTGGAAGTCCGAGAGCCGGCGCAGCGCCGTCACGTCCTGGCTGACCGGGTCGGTCCAGACCATCACCTCGACGCCGTCGTAACCCAGCCTGGCCGCCATCTCAAAAGCGCTGGCCGTCGACTCGGGGTAGGCGCTGGCTGTCGACATCGCGATCCGCGCCCGGGGGACGACGGGGAGCTCCGGCGGGGTGGCAGCGGTCATGACCCGGTCAGCGTACGGGGACTCAGGCTCCCGACAGCCAGTCGAGGCGCCGCAGGATCAGCCCCTCGCGCAGCGCCCACGGGCACACCTCGACCGACGTGAGGCCGAACATGCGCAGCGACTCCTGCGCGACCACGGCACCGGCCAGCAGCTGTCCGGCCCGGCTCGGCGAGACGCCCGGTAGCCGGGCCCGGTCGGCGATCCGCATCGCCGACAGCAGCTCCACCGTCCGGTCGAGCCCGGCCAGGCTGAGTGACCGCGGCACCCGTGGCCCCTCGCTGTAGGGCGCCGCGCCATCCAGTCGGGCCAGCGAGCGGAACGTCTTGCTGGTGACGACGCTGCGGTCGGCTCGGCCGGCGGCGAGCAGCACCGGGACGGCGCCCGCGAGCACGGTGCGTACGTGCTCCCGCAGCGCGGTGATGTCACGCTTCTTCGGCGGGTCGTCCCTGGTCAGGACCTCCCGGGTCAGCCGGCCGGCGCCGAGCGGCACCGACAGCGCTGCGTCCGGGTCCTCGTCCACACCGGTGGCCAGCTCGAGCGAACCGCCTCCGATGTCCAGGCACAGCAGGCGGCCGGAGCTCCAGCCGAACCAGCGGCGCACTGCCAGGAACGTCAGCCGCGCCTCGTCGGCGCCCGGCAGCACCTGCAGCTCGACGCCGGTGCGCGCCAGGACCGTCGCCAGCACCGCGGCACTGTCGGTGGCGTCACGCACCGCCGACGTGGCGAACGCGACCAGGTCCTGCGCACCGTCGGCATCGGCGGCCGCCCGGGCCACGGCGACGGCGTCGCACAGGGCCGCGGCGCCGTCCGCGCCGAGCGAGCCGTCGGGGTGCAGCAGCTCGGCGAGGTGCAACTCGGTCTTGTGCGACCGGACCGGGTCCGGGTGGCCACCTCGGTGCGCATCCACGACCAGCAGGTGAACAGTGTTGGACCCCACGTCGAGCACGCCCAGCCGCATGCGCCGAACGCTACCCAAGGCAAGTAGCCCGCGGATCGCGCCGCCCTCCTACGATCACGGCCATGAAGCCGCGGGAGGACCCGACGACGACCCGCTGGTGTCCGTGAACCCGGCCTTCGAGCGCCCGACGGGCTACCCCTTCAGCGAGGTGGGCGGGCGGAACTGCCCTGCTCGTGGTCCGCGTCCTGTGACCGGAGCACGCGGGCGGTGACGAGCACGGACCTGGGGCTCCCGCGGCGCCGCGAGGTCGACCCGGACCACCCGCGCGACTGGGTGGAGTTCGCCGACCCCGCCGACGACGGGCACGTCGTACGCGCCGACCTGACCTGGCTGCTGTCGTCCTGGACCTGCATCTACGGCTCGGGGTGCCGCGGCATCGTCCCGGGCCGGCCCGACGACGGCTGCTGTACGCACGGCGCGTTCTGGTCCGACGACGACGACGAGCAGCGGGTCACCCGCGCCGCCAGGCAGCTGCGCAGGCGCGACTGGCAGCACGCGGACACCGGCCGGGCGCTCGGCGTCAGCGAGCTCGACGAGCTCGATGGCGAGCCGGCCCGACGGACCCGCACCGTGGACGGTGCGTGCGTGTTCCTCAACCGGCCGGGCTTCGCCGGCGGCCAGGGCTGCGCGCTGCACGCCCTGGCGCTACGCGGCGGCTTGCACCCTCTGCAGACCAAGCCCGACGTCTGCTGGCAGCTCCCGGTCCGCTTCTCGCAGGAGCGAGTCACCCGACCCGACGACGTCGTTGTCCTCGCGACCTCCGTCGGTGAGTTCGACCGGCGCGGCTGGGGTCCGGGCGGCGCCGACCTGCACTGGTGGTGCACCGGGGCGCCGGAGGCGCACGTCGGCGCCGAGCCGCTGTGGGTGTCGTACGCCGCCGAGCTCACCGCCCTGCTGGGCAGCGAGGCGTACGACGTGCTTGCCGGCCTGTGCCGCGACCGCACCGGCCTGCCCCCGCACCCCGCCACAGCAGCCGCCCGCTGACGCCCGGCGGCTGCCCTGACGGCGTCAGTCAGGGGGGCCCGGCTCGGGGGCGACATCGCCCCACGGCCACGGCTGGCCCTGCTCGTGCACCGGGAGCAGGCTGGCGATTGCGGCTACCCGCAGCACCCGCTGCATCCGCAGCGGGACCTGGGTCAGCGCGAGGCGCTGTCCGATCGGCAGCTGACGGTTCGTCCCCACGATGGCCGCGAGCGCAGCCGAGTCGAGGAAGCGCACGTCGCCCATGTCGATGAGCACCAGCGCCGCACCTGTACCGACCGCCTCCTCGAGACGGCGCCGCAGGGCCGGCGCCGCCTGGGCGTCCAGGTCGCCCTGCTCGTGGACGTGCGCGACCGCCCTCGGCGCGTCCATCACGCGGGGGACGGTGTCGACGTGGCCAGCAGCGCCTTGGCGCGGGACCGCGACACCGGGACGACGTCCGGTACGCCGCTGAGCTCGAGGACCCGCCAGATCAGGGCGTCCACAGGCACGACGAGTCGCAGCGCCTGCTGCCGGTCGCGCAGCCTGCGAGCCAGCCTGAACAGCAGCCGTAGCCCGGTGCTGTCCAGGTAGGTCACGCCGGTCAGGTCTAGCACCAGCCCGAAGGCCGCGTTGCTCACCCCGGCCTCCAGGGCGCGGGCGACCCCGTCGACGTTGGACAGGTCGACCTCGCCGTCGAGCCGGGCGACCGGCCAACGCGGGTCGCCCTCGATGTGCACCTGGACGTGGGCGACCGTCATGCCAGCACCTGCTCCTGCACCTGTCGGGTGGCCGAGCCCGGCTGCCCGCCGAGTCGGCGGCGCATCTGCACCTCGGTGCCGGCCTCGGAGGTGCGCACCAGCACCTGGTCCATCAGCCCCTCCGCGAGCTGCAGACCGCGGCCCCGGTCGCGGCCCCGGGCGCTGCGCCAGTGCCCGTGGTCGCGCACGACAATGGTCGCCACTCCGTCGTCCGGGTCGAAGTCGCACCGCACCTCGAAGACCGCTTCGCCCGGACCATAGGCGTGCTCGATCGCGTTGGTCGCCGCCTCCGAGCAGGCGACCACCACCTCGTACACCTCGACCTCATCGGCCCCGGCCTCCACCAGCCAGCGCTCCAGCGTGCGACGCAGGTCGACCAGCCGGGTCGGCTCCGCGGGCCACTCCAGGGCGAGGTGGGCTCCGAGCCGCGGCGCCGCTCGCACGACCAGCAGCGCGACGTCGTCGGTGGGCGGGCTGTCCCCGAGCAGCCCGGTGATCAGTGCATCGCAGAGCGTGTCGAGGTCGCGGGCAGGAGCGGCGAGCAGCGCGGCCAGCTCCTCGATGCCGACGCCGACCGGCACACCGCGACGTTCGACGAGGCCGTCGGTGAACAACAGCAGGGTGCTGCCGGGCTCCAGGTCGTGCCGCACATCCGGGTACGACGTGCCGCGTACCGCCCCGATCGGCGGGCAGGCCGGCTGCTCGACCGCGCTGACCGTGCCGTCAGGCGCCACCAGCAGCGGCGCGTAGTGGCCGGCATTGGCCACCACCAGGGTGCGGGCCACCGGGTCCAGGACGGCGTAGACGCAGGTCACCATCTCGTCGGGTGACTGGGAAACGGTCAGCCGGTTGAGCCGTTCGAGCACCTGGCCCGGCGACAGGTCCTCGGCGACGTAGGCCCGAAGGGCGTGCCGGAGCTGCCCCATCACCGCGGCCGCCCTGAGGTCGTGCCCGGCGACATCTCCCATGACCAACCCGACAGCTCCGGTGCGCAACGGGATCACGTCATACCAGTCGCCCCCGACCTCGGTACCGGTGCCGCCCGGGAGGTAGCGCGCCGCGAGCTCCACCCCGGGCAGGTCGGGCAGGTCGTCGGGCAGCAGGCTGTGCTGCAACGTCTCGGCGACCCCCCTCTCGCGCGCCGCGAGTGCCGAGAGCGCCCGGCCCAGCCGCTGCAGGCTCCAGGTCAGGACCAGCAGACCGAGCACCGCGGCCAGCGAGGCCTCCCCGACGCGCAGACGCACGGCGCGCTCCTCATCGCCGGCCCGGCTCTCGAGGTCGCTGGCGGTGAGCTCGAGCCGGCTCGCCAGGTCCGCCTGCGCGCCCTCCAGCTCGGTGAAGGTTGCGGTGAAGGCCACCAGCCCGGCACGGGCTGCCGCCGGGTCCCGCCCCGCGAGCCCGACGAGCTGTTCCGCGGCCACCGCATAGCGCTCCTGCACAGGCCAGAGGCCCCAGACGGCGGCCGACAGGTCGGTGGGCAGCGCGACAGTCCGGGCCTGGCGCAGGTTCTCCAGGAACGCGGCGGCATGCGCCCGCACCGTCTCGGTCGAGCCCTCCGGCACCGCGACCGGGCCGTCGCCGACCACGAGGGCCTGCAGCACATCGGCGTGCAGCGCGTCGTGGAGCTGGTCGGCGTCCTGGACGAAGCGCTGCGCCACCTCGATCCGGCCGACGCTGTCATTCTCCGCGTCGACGCGCGCCAGCCCGCCGAGCGCGGTGTAGGCGATGACCAGCTCCAGCACCACGCCGCCCAGGCCGAACAGGGCGATCTGGCGGCGGG
>JAYVYM010000341.1:0-2974 GCA_043784245.1 Frankiales bacterium | reverse complement strand
GTGGTGCCCATGTCGGGCTCCAGCATCACCAGCGTGAGGACGACGCCGGCAACCGGTACGAGCGGGACGAACAGGTGCCGCCAGTCGCCGAGCAGCCGCTTCTTGCGTACCAGCAGGTCGGCGCCCCACAGCGCGAGGGCGAACTTCGCCAGCTCGCTGGGCTGCAGGTTGAACTGGCCGGGCAGCGCGATCCAGCGCACCGCCCCGTCGACGTTGCGCCCCACCCCCGGCACCAGGACGAGCACCAGCAGCGCGAGGGAGGCCAGCAGCATCGGGTAGCCGGCCATCCGCCAGAGCCGCACGGGCACCCGCGAGGCGGCGTACATGAGCGGCAGTCCCAGCACGATGTAGATCGCCTGCTTCAGGGCGATGGCGTACGAGGACCCGGTGTCGGCGTAGGACTTGATGCTCGACGCCGAGAACACCATGACCAGGCCCAGTCCGAGCAGCAGCAGCGTGCTGGCGAGCAGCAGGTGGTAGCTGGCGAGCGGCCGCAGCAGCGCAGGCGTCGCGCCTGCGCGCTCGACCGGCGCGGCGCGGCGTTCGCGCGGCGCGGCGCGGCGTACGGCGGACGGGGCGCCGCGCCGACCGGGTGGGGCGGCGGGTGGGGCGGCGGTGACGGCGTCGAGCATGGCCCCAGTGTCGAGGCGACCGGCCGTCACGACGGGGACCTGGGACGCGTGTCGCGCGAACACCGCGACCGGGTCATGCCAGCGGGCCGGAGGACAGGAACTCGGCGTAGAAGACCCCGAGGCCAAAGGCCACGGCGAGCCCCGCCACGATCCAGAAGCGCACGATGACCGTGTTCTCGGCCCAGCCGGCGAGCTCGAAGTGGTGGTGGATGGGCGCCATGTTGAACACCCGCCGTTTTGTCGCCTTGAAGAAGCCGATCTGCAGGATCACCGAGAGCGTCTCGACGACGAACAGCCCGCCGAGCACGACCAGCAGCAGCTCGGTGCGGGTGACGACGGCGATGCCGGCGAGGGCGCCCCCCAGCGCGAGGCTGCCGGTGTCGCCCATGAAGATCTTCGCCGGGCTGGCGTTCCACCACAGGAAGCCGAAACAGGCCCCCATCACAGCTGCGGCGACCAGCGCGACGTCCAGCGGGTCGCGTGCGGAGTAGCAGTTCTGGGCGTACGCGGCGCGCGCTGCCTGCGTCATCTCCGGCGACACCCGGCTGCAGGAGTTGCCGAACTGCCAGAACGCGATGACAACGTAGGAGGCGAACACCATGACGCTGGTGCCGCTGGCAAGCCCGTCCAGGCCGTCGGTCAGGTTGACCGCGTTGGACCAGCCGCTGACCAGGAAGTAGGCGAAGAGCACGAAGCCGACGGTGCCGAGCGTGATCCCGGTGTAGTCGCGGACGAACGACAGGTTGGTGGAGGCCGGCGTGAGGCCGGCGCTGTTGCGGAACTGCAGTGCCAGCACGGCGAAGCCGCCACCGACGACCAGCTGGCCGCCGAACTTTGCGGCGGCCGTCAGCCCCAGCGACCGCTGCTTGCGGATCTTGATGAAGTCGTCCAGGAAGCCCACCAGCCCGAGCCCGGTCATCAAAGCCAGCACGAGCAGCGCGCTGGCCGTCGGGCCGCGACCGCGCTGACCCGCTACCAGCAGGTGCGCCACCCCGTACCCGATCAGCGCCGCGGCGATGATCACGGTGCCGCCCATCGTCGGCGTACCGCGCTTGGTGGCGTGGCTGGACGGGCCGTCCTCACGGATCTCCTGGCCGTAGCCGCGGCGCCGGAACAGCTTGATGGCCGCCGGGGTGCCGAGCAGGGAGACGACCAGGGCCGTCATCGCGGCGACCAGGACGGACTTCACCGCTGCTCCAGCAGCGCGGCCGCGACCCGCTCGAGGCCGGCGGCCCGGGAGGCCTTGACCAGCACGACGTCGCCCGGGAGCAGCTCGGCGCGCAGCAGGGCGACGGCGGCGTCGATGTCGTCGACGTGCAGCGACTCGCTACCCCAGGACCCCTCCAGGACGGCCCCGGCGTGGATGCCTCCGGCGGCCGGCCCGACGACGATCAGCTGGCCGACGTCGAGCCGCACCACGAACCGGCCGAGATCCATGTGAGCCTCGCGGGAGTCGGCACCGAGCTCACCCATCGCGCCGAGGACGGCGACGGTGCGCCGGTGACCGCCGGCACCCATCACCTTGAGCGTCTTGAGCGCGGCTCGCATCGACTCGGGGTTGGCGTTGTAGCTGTCGTTGACGACGGTCACCCCGTCGGGCCGCTCGCTGACCTCCATCCGCCACCGGCTGACCGGCCGGGCCGCCTCGAGCCGGGCGACGACGGTGGGCAGGTCGGTGACCAGCAGCGCCGCGGCGACCGCCGACAGGGCGTTGGCGACCTGGTGACCACCGACGAGTGCAAGGCGTACCGGAGCGTCGCCGCGGGGCGTACGAAGGACGAAGGACGGCCGGCCCGAGTCGTCGAGCTCGACGTCGTCGGCCCGTACCTGCGCGTCCTGCCCGCTGCCGGCCAGCACGACGCGGGCACCCGCCGGCGCCCGGTCGCGCATCGCCAGCACCCGCGGGTCGTCCGCGTACAGGACCACGACGGCCGGCTCCGTCCCGAACGGCTGGACCGCGTCGACGAGCTCGCCCTTGGCCTGGGCGATGGCTTCCACCGATCCGAACTCGCCGAGGTGGGCGCTGCCGACGTTGAGCACGATGGCGACGTGCGGCCGGGCCAGCCGGGCGAGGAAGGCGATGTGCCCGACCCCCCGGGCGGAGTACTCGAGCACGGCCGCGCGGGTCTGCGGCGTACGCCGGAGCAGGGTGAGCGGCAGCCCCAGCTCGTTGTTGTAGGACCCGACCGGGGCCAGCACGTCGGCGCCGAGCAGCTGCGCCAGCAGGTCCTTGGTGGAGGTCTTGCCGCTGCTGCCGGTGATGCCGAACGTCCGTGGCTGGTCCCGGCCGAACACGTCGGCCGCCAGCGCCTGCAGCGCCGCCAGCGGGTCCGGTACGACGA
>JAYVYM010000340.1:0-19183 GCA_043784245.1 Frankiales bacterium | reverse complement strand
CGCTGTCTGAATCGAGGCACTGGCGGCTCCGCCAGCCGCGTCCGGGGACTCTGGCGCCGCAGCCGCGGGTCGTCCTGGGCGGCCGCGAGCAGCTGCTCGATGAGGCGCTCGGGACCGGCTTCGCCGTGCTCAGCCGCGACCAGCCCGACGACGCTCTGCGACGGCTGGCCGCCCGGCTGAGGGCAACCGTGCTCGTCCTCGATGCCGCCGCCGGGCCGCTGCACACCTGGCTCGGGCGGGCCCGGGTGGTCGTGCTGCGGCCGGACCGGACCGTGCTGCTCGCCGGCCGCTCGGGCGCCGCGCTCGCGAGCGAGCATCAGGTGTTGGCGCTGGTCACTTCCTAGGCCTGCCGGACCAGGGCCAGGAACTCCCCGCGGGTGCGCGGGTCGTCCCGTAGCCGGCCGCGCAGCGCCGAGGTGATCGTTCGGGTGCCGGTGACGCGGGTCCCGCGCAGGCGCATACACATGTGCTCGGCCTCGACGACGACGCCGACCCCGCGCGGGGCGAGCTCGACCTGCAGCCAGTCGGCGACCTGCTGGGTGAGTCGCTCCTGCACCTGCAGGCGCCGGGCCTGCCGCTCGACCACCCGGGCCAGCTTGGACAGTCCGAGGATCCGCTGGTCCGGCAGGTACGCGACGTGCGCGACCCCTACGAAGGGCAGCAGGTGGTGCTCGCACAGGCTGTGGAACGGGATGTCGCGGACCAGGACGAGCTCGTCGTACCCCTCATCGTTGGAGAACGTCGTCAGCGCGAACGGCGCCGGTGTCAGCATCTCGGCGAACGACCGGGCCACCCGCTCGGGCGTACGCGCCAGCGCCTCGGAGGTCGGGTCCTCGCCGATCGCGAGCAGCAGCTCATGGATCGCGGCGGTCGCCCGCTCGATGTCGACGGTCCGCTGCTCGGTCACGGCCCGACCTTAGGCGGGCGCCCAGCGGGCGAGCAGCCAGCCGTCCTCGTGCAGCAGCGAGCGCAGCACCAGGGGCCGCTCGAGCGAGGTCGCGGTGCCGAGCAGCCGCGGACCCGGGCCGCCGGCGAGCTGCGGGCTGGTGCTGAGGCACAGCTCGTCGACCAGGCCCGCCGTCACCAGCGCCGCGGCCAGGGCAGGGCCGCCCTCGCACAGCACCTGGGCGAGTCCGCGCTCCCGCAGCTGGGCGAGCCCGACCGCGAGGTCGACCTCGGTCTCGCCGGTGACCAGCACCTCGAGACCAGGCGGGGCGGTCTGCGCGCCGTTGGCCGTCGTCACCAGCAGCGTGCCCGCGCCGGGGGCCAGCAGCGCTGAGTCGGCCGGCAGCCCGCTGCCGCGGCTCACGACGGCCACCACCGGCGTCGGCCGCTGCCCACGGGCCCGCCGGAGTGCGTCGCGTTCGGATGTGACCGTCGCCGGCCGGTAGCCCTCGGCGCGCGCCGTGCCGGCCCCGACCAGCACGACGTCGGCGAGACCGCGCAGCAGCGAGAACACCCGCCGGTCGGGGGGTCCGGACAGGGCGTGGGACAGGCCACCGAGCGCGGTGGCGCCGTCAACGCTGGTGACCATGCCGAGCCTCAACATCGGCTCCGGACCGGTGGCGTACAGCCGGTCAAGGTCCGGCTCGTCTTCAGGATGCGGGAGCAGCAGCTGCATGGGGTTGATTCTCCTCCGGGCGGGAGGGGAGGCCGGACAACCGGACGCCAGACCGGCTTGGTGCGCAGCGACAGCGGGGTGTCGGCGATCAGCTGTAGGACAGGGCGGTCGTCGCGGCCGGGTCGGTCGTCCAGGCCCCGCTGCCCAGCGTCCAGCGCCGGCCGTCAGCAGCGATCGAGGTGACGCCGTACGCCCTGGCGTGCGCGACCAGCCAGGATGCGGCGGTCCACAGGTCACCACTGCCGGTGGGTCGCAGGCCGTCCCGCCCGAGCTCGGTCATGGCGGCGGCGCGCAGGTCCGCGTCACGCAGGCCGGGCTGCGCAGTCAGGTGCCGGCAGGTCAACCCCGCGGGCACCTGCCCGGTGGTCACACTGGCGAGCAGCCGGGCGGTGGTCTCGTGGGCGCCGTACGCCTGCGGGTAGGCCGAGCGCTGCACTGCCTGTGCGGCAACGGTGACCGGGAGGTCCTGCCAATTTGGCACCAGCGCGAGCCGGCGGTAGAAGGCTTCGGCGGCGTACGACGGGGTGGCGACCTGTGCCGCGGTGCCCCAGCCCTGCGACGGGCGCTGCTGAAACAGCCCGATGGAGTCGCGGTCGCCGGCGGACAGGTTGCGCAGCTTGCTCTCCTGCATCGCGGTGGCCAGGGCGACGGTGACGGCGTGGTCGGCCAGCCCGAGCCGGCGCCCGACCGCTGCGATGGTCGCGGCGTTGGCGGCCTGGTCGGGGTCGACCTCGACGGTGGGGGAGCCCTGCAGCGTCGCCGCGCAGGACGCCGTCGGCGTCGACCCGCAGCCGACCAGTGCCAGGGCCAGGCCGGCTACGGCTACCGCGACGGACACGTGCGGGCGGCTCACGGCCTCCATGCTGCCAGGGCTCCTGTGTGGCGAGGGTGAAGATAGGCCCGTCCGACCGGGGAGGTCCGCATGCTCGACGCCGATGCCGCGTCCTACCTGGAGCGGCTGCGAGCTCTCGGGCCGATGCCCGGGCTCGAGGAGGGCACGCCGGAGGCGGCCCGGGCCTTCCACGAGGCGACGGCGGCCGCGTTGTCCGGTCCGGGAGAGGGCCTCGAGCAGGTCAGCGACGGAGAGCTCGGCGGCGTGCCGGTCCGGGTGTTCCGGCCGGCCGGCGCCCGGGGCACCACGGTGTACGTGCACGGCGGCGGCTGGGTGGTGGGCTCGCTCGACACGTACGACCCGCTGTGTCGCTCGCTGGCCCTGAGGTCGGGCAGCACGGTGATCTCCGTCGGGTACGACCTGGCCCCGCAGGCCCGGCACCCGGTGCAGGTCGGCCAGGTGGAGGCGGTTCTGGCAAGCGTCGATGGCCCGGTGGCGATGGCCGGTGACAGCGCCGGCGCCTACCTGTCGGTGCTGGCCGCGAGCCGCACGCCCCACCGGCTGGCCGCGATCGCGTTGGTCTACCCCGTCGTCGCCCCTGCGCTCGACACCCCGTCGGCCGACGCGAAGGCGACGGGTTACGGCCTGACGACGGCCGCTATGCACTGGTACTGGCAGCACTACCTCGGCGCGGGTAACGGCGCCGGCGGCCCGGTGAGTCTGCTCGAGGCCGACCTGGCGGCGCTGCCTCCGGCGCTGGTGCTGACCGCCGGGCACGATCCGCTGCGCGACGAGGGCCTGGCTCTCGGCGACGCCCTGGAGCGGGTCGGCAGGACGGTACGGCGGGTGTCGTACGACGGTCAGGTGCACGGCTTCTTCCGCATGACAGCCGTCATCGCGCAGGCCCGGCAAGCACAGGGCGAGGTGGCCGTGTTCCTGCGTGACTTCCTGGGGTAAGTGCGCCGGTACGTGTTCGACGCCGGAGGCTTGCATCGATGTGTCACAGCACGCCCCGTCAGGAGTTGATCTTGCCGCGGGACGCCAGCGCGCCGTCGGTGGCGCGGAACTGGTTGCGAGCAGTCGGTTGCGGGTCGCACGGCGGCGATCTGCTCGACGATGCGGCGCTGCTGGTCAGCGAGCTGGTCACCAACGCCCTGCTGTACGGCGGCCCGCCGATCGTGCTCGCCGTCGACTGCGACGGCTCCGGGCTGGACGTGCGGGTACGCGACGGCTCGTCGAGCTGGCCGGTGCCGCGCCCGGCAGGCCCCGACGCGGAAGACGGTCGGGGCTTCCTGCTGCTGGACCTCCTGAGCGAGCGCTGGGGGGTCGAGGCGGAGGTCGACGGCGGCAAGGAGGTCTGGTTCCACCTGCGCCGGAGCGGCCCCTACTGATCGTTGCCCACCCGAACGGGTGACAAGAGCCTCGGTCGGCCTGCCATCGGTGTGCGGCCGTGGCAGCGTTCTGTCGGTGCTGGTCGACCTCGTGCTCGCCGGCCATGGCTCGTACTGGCGTAAGCGTGTCGAGCTTGCGGCAGCACCGCCCCGGGGGGAGCAGCTGGTGCTCCTGCGGGCCCCCGAGGTGATCGGGGTCGTGGTGGGCAGCGCCACCCCGTTCGAGGATGACGGCACCGTCGCGGCCGTGCTGCTGCGCGTCGCGCCGACCGGCAACCCGTTGACCGCCCTTGACCGTGGTGACGGTCTGCGGGAGGCCGGGTGGAGCCTGCTGATCTGACAGGGGTACTGGGCCGTCAGGCCGCGATGCGCACGAGCAACAGCGCGACGTCATCGTCGGCGCCGACCGCGAACTCGTCGAGCAGGGCGTCGGCAAGTGCCTCGGGGTGCACGCCGGCGCGCTCCTGAACCAGGGCTCGCAGCTGCTCGAGTCGTTCGTCGAGCGAGACGCGACGCTGCTCGACCAGGCCGTCGGTGCAGAACACGAGTAGGTCGCCGGGCAGCATTCGGACGGCGTGGTCGGCGCGAGCAGTCCCGGCGTCGACGCCGAGCATCAGGTCCGGAGGCGTCTCGGCCAGGGTCGCCGTGCCGCCACGCACCAGCACCGGCGGGAGGTGGCCGGCGGAGGACCAGCACAGCTCCCAGCCGCCCGGGTCGCGCACCAGCCGGGCGAAGATGCAGGTCCCGGAGGTGTCCCCGTCGAGCACTCCACCGACGTGGTCGAGCCGGGCCAGGGTGGCCGCCGGCTGCTCGCAGCGGTCGACGGCGAGCGCCCGCAACCGGTGCCGCAGCCCGGCCATTCGGACGATCGCACCGGTGTCGTGGCCGGTGGCGTCCCCGATGACGAGGGCAAGGGCTCCGTCGGGTAGGGCAAAGGCGTCGTACCAGTCGCCCCCGACCTCCAGGCCCCGCGCGGAAGCCTGATAGCGGGCGGCCAGGTCGAGTCCGGCGACCAGGGGCAGCGGCGGCAGCAGGGTGCGCTGCATGGCGGCGCTCACGTCGCGTTGGGCCGCCCTGAGCGAAGCGGCGTCCAGTGCGGTCCCGACATGCAGGGCCACCAGGTCCAGCAGCTCGCGGTCAGCGCGGCTGAACGGTGTCGCGGTGCGACCCACCGAGAGAACACCGTTGAGCCGGCCGTGCGCCAGCGTGCCGATCACCAGCGCATCGACGGTGCCCAGCGCCAGGGCGAGCTCCGCCTGGGCGCGCAACCGCGGGTCGGGGGCAGCTCGCAGTGCCTCGAGGTCTGTGGGGGACAGCCGGATGACCGGTAGGGGGGCCGCCCGAAGCCGGGCGATCAGCCCGCCCGCCGACGCGGACGAGCGGCGCGACCTGGGGGTACCGGACATCGATGGCAGGTCCAGAGGGCCATCGGGCCCGACGGCCGCCGCACGTACGACGAGATCGGGATCAGCCAGGCGGTCCGCGAGCACCCAGTCTGCGAGGCCGTCGGCCAGCAGCTCAGTCACCGCCTGCAGCAGCTGGTCCACGCCGGCGGCCACCGCGGTCGCCCGGAGTACGGCGGGCAGCAGGGCGGAGCGGTCCGCGCCCGCCACCACGATCCCCCTGCCTGTGCCGCCTACCGGCACGCGCTCCACCGTACTGAGCCCGGCCCGTACGGGCGTGGGCCCGGCTGAGCAGTGCCCGATGGACACGGACCACACCTGTTCACCTCGACGAGACGAGGTCGTCACGCGACGTGGGCAGGCTCGCGCCATGCCCACCGTCTACGCCGCCCGCGGCCGCCCCGCGGGACGCGGCCGTCCCCGCGGGCCACTGCTGCACGCTGTCCCGGACTCCGACCGAACCCGCAGCGCGGTGTGCGGCGAGCGGGTCGGCGGCGCCCGACGTCCGTGGCAGCAGCGTGCTGCCGAGTGGGCCGGTCCCCCGATCGCGATCTGCCCTGAGTGCGCTGCCGTGGTGGAGCAGCACGCCATGGAACAGCACGCCGTGGAACAGATTGCCGTTGCCTGATGCAGCGGAGGACACAGCCCACCGTCGACTGTGGCGGGCGACACCGAGCCATGTGACATCGCAAGGGGGCGAGCTATGACAACAGCTGGTCTGTCCTGGGGGGCTCCTGACTCCCGGGTCACCGGGTCGCCGGCCGCTTCGCCGGAGATCACGTCCGGGGGTCGGGTCCGCGTCACGGTCGGACCGGCCTGAGCCTCCGGACCACTGGTCTCGACCTGGCTGAGGCAGCATCGTGCGGTGGCCCACGCGGCAGGCACGAATGAGTTGACCGTCGGCGAGCTGGCCGCGACGGCCGGCATGACGGTGCGCAACGTCCGGGCGTACGCCGCCAGGGGCCTGCTGCCGCCGCCGCGTCTGGTGGGGCGCACGGGCATGTACGGCCCGCAGCACATCGCCCGCCTGGCGCTGGTGCGCGAGATGCTCGCCGAGGGTGACTCGCTGGGGTCCATCGAGCGCAGCCTGGAGCACGCCCTGACCGCGGCCGACCCGACCGCTCTCGCGCTGCACAGGGCACTGATGGCGCCGTGGCTGCCAGCCGAGCCGGAGGTGATGACGCTGGTCACGCTCGCCGCCAGGTCCGGTGTTCCCGACGACCCGGCGGTGCTGTCCCGGCTGGCCGCGCTCGGTGTGCTCGAGCCGGTCGGTGAGAATCGGGTACGGGTGCTCGACCCGACACTGCTGGCTGCCGGGCTGCAGGTGGTCCGCCTCGGCGTCGACCCCGCGAGCCTGGTCGACGCGCAGCTGCGGGTCGCCGAGCTCGTCGAACAGGCCGCGCGGGTCTACGTCGAGATGTTCCACAGCACGGTCTGGAAGCAGTTCGTCGATGCCGGCTGCCCCAGTGACGACTGGCCGCGTCTGCGGTCGCTGATCGAGCAGATCCAGCCGGTCGCCGCGCAGGCCCTGCTGGCGAGCTTCCGCAGCGCGATGGCGACCGCCGTCACCGCCGAGCTGGACAAAATCGTCGAGCGGTTGCCGCTCGAGCGGTAGCGGGCCGCCGCGGGTCCTGGCAAGGTGCAGTGGTGGAGGCCTCACGCAGTACCCGGGACGACGTGCCGGTACCCGGGCTTCGCCACCGCGGCGACGGTGACGGCTGGGTGGCCTGTGAGCTCGGGCACCGGCACTGGGGCGTGTACGGCGCCGCCGGGCTGCTGCTGGTAGCGCCCGGACCGGTCGTGCTGCTCCAGCACCGGGCGGTCTGGAGCCACCACGGCGACACCTGGGGCATCCCCGGCGGTGCGCGCACCTCGGGCGAGACGGCTGTGCAGGCTGCGCTGCGCGAGGCGCACGAGGAGACGGGTGTGGCGTCCGCCGACCTCGTCGTGGAGCGGGAGGTCGTCGACGACCACGGCGGCTGGGCGTACACGACCGTGCTCGCGCGGACCCCCGTGGCGGTGGCGGTGCAGCCGCAGGACGCCGAGAGCATCGCCCTTGCCTGGGTGCCGCTGCCGGAGGTGGCCGGTCGGGTGCTGCACCCCGGTTTCGCCGCCGGCTGGCCGGCCCACCTCGCCGTCCTGCGCTGAGCGGAGGCCGGCGGTGGAGCTGGCCCGGCTCGACCAGGCCAGTGGTCGCTGGGTGCTGCTGGCCGCGGTGCTCGGCAGCGGGATGGCGATGCTCGACGCTACCGTCGTCAACATCGCTTTGCCGGCCCTCGGTGCGGACCTCGGCGCCGGGTTCGCCGGGCTGCAGTGGACGGTCAACGGCTACACGCTGACCTTGGCGTCGCTGATCCTGCTCGGTGGCTCGCTCGGCGATCGTTTCGGCCGTCGCCGCGTGTTCGTCATCGGGACGGTCTGGTTCGCCGTTGCGTCGCTGCTGTGCGGCCTTGCGCCAGACATCGAGCTGCTGGTCGCCGCCCGGATGCTGCAGGGCGTCGGGGGGGCGCTGCTCACCCCGGGCAGTCTCGCCCTGATCGCGGCGAGCTTCCGCAGCGAGGACCGGGGGCGCGCCATCGGCGCGTGGTCCGGCCTGGGAGCTGTCGCCGGAGCGCTCGGACCCTTCGTCGGCGGCGCCCTCGTCGGGATCAGCTGGCGCCTGGTGTTCCTCATCAACCTGCCGCTGGCGGCCTTGGTGGTCCTGGTCGCACTGAGGCACGTGCCGGAGTCGCGCGACGAGCTGAGCAACCCGCGGCTGGACGTCGTCGGCGCCGCACTCGGCGCCGTTGGCCTGGCCGGCACCACGTACGCCCTGGTGTCCTACGGCGACCGCGGGATATCGGCGACGGTCGGGCTGGCTGCTCTCGCCGGCGCTGTCGGGCTGGGGACGTTCGTTCTCGTCGAGCGGCGGTCCAGCCATCCGATGCTGCCCGTGCCGGTCTTCGCGAGCCGGCAGTTCACAGCCGCCAACCTGGTCACCTTCGCCGTGTACGGCGCGCTCGGCGGGGTCTTCTTCCTGCTCGTGCTCCACCTGCAGGTCGTCGGCGGCTTCAGTCCGCTCGCGGCCGGAGCAGCCCTGCTTCCGGTGACGGTCTGCATGCTCGTGCTGTCCGCACGGGCCGGTGCGCTGGCCGCCCGGATCGGGCCGCGCTGGCCGATGACCCTCGGGCCGCTGGTCTGCGCCGCCGGCGTGCTGCTGCTGCGCAGCGTCGGACCGGGCGCGTCGTACAGCGCTGACGTGCTGCCCGGTGCTGTCGTGTTCGGGCTCGGTCTGGCGTTGACGGTGGCGCCGCTGACCGCCACCGCGCTGGCCGCCGCCCCGGTCCGGTACGCGGGGGTCGCCTCCGGCGTCAACAACGCGGTGGCCCGCGCCGCCGGGCTGGTCGCTGTCGCCACCCTGCCGGTGCTGGCAGGCCTCAGCGGCGATGACTACCGCGACCCGGTCGCCTTCCGGGCGGGCTTTCGGATCGCGATGGCCGCGTCGGCGGCCCTGCTCCTGGTCGGGTCCGCGCTCGCCTTCGCCACGATCAGCGACGCGGGCAGGCAGGCGCGCCCTCAGCGCCGTCGGCACTGCGCCGTCGACGGGCCGCCGGTCGAGCGCCCCGCCGGGTGAGCGACTCCGGGCCTGAGGGATGTGCTCATTCGGGCCCTTCGCGCCCGGCTCCTGCAGGACCGCTCCGACGACCCGAGCCGCGATCCCGCAGATGCCGTGCCAGGGCAACCGGCAACGAACGCAAGCCCTTACAGCGGCCCGCTCTTGTCGTTGGCCTCGTACGAACGTCGAGTCAGCAGCGAGTGCAGGTAGTCGTCGTCCAGCAGCTTGAGGATCTTGTAGCGCCGGTGGTCGGGGCGGAAGACCAGCCGGGCGTCGGCACCGGTGCCGAGAACCTCGACCTCGGTCTCGGGATGGGCCAGGACGAACTCGACGACCCGGTCCATCGTCATGGCCTCGCGATAGCCGGGGTCGCTGTCGAGGCGGCGCTGCACGGAGGCCAGCTTCGCCATCATGGCCGGCTGGCTCGTGCAGGCGGCCTCGAGCTGGGCCAGCCCCTCGATGCGCAGGTCGCGGGTCACCGAGGCGAAGGTGGCGGCGGAGCTGCGCCGCAGCTCGGCGACCAGGTCGAACATCTTCTCAAAGGCCGCCTTGCCGGTGAACAGCGCGACGCCGCCCACGACGACCGCGTCGAACCGGCCATCGAGCAGCAGCACGTGCTCCTGCTCGAGCCGGACATACCGGTCGCCCGTCCACAGTGCGGGCAGCAGCCGGGCCCGCTCCAGCCGCATCGTGGGGCGCAGCTGCCGCCAGAAGGTGACGGCCACCCCGGCCGCCGTGGAGAGCCGCGCGGTGAGCATCGCCAGGTGCTCGGCGCCCGAGCGCGGGTCGTACGGCTCGACGTCACCCGTCGTCACGGTGTCCTGGAGCCCGGCCAGCAGGCCGGCGACCGTCAGGTGCATCACCTCGCCCGGACCGACCAGCGCCGAGGGCGCCCACGGCCGGCCGATCCGGTCGCCCCAGTCGTGGGCGCGGGTGACGGCTGCCTCGCGAAAGGCCAGGTCGAGCGAGGCCCCAAGGAGGACGCGGGTGACGACCGGGGCCTGCTCGACCTCTCGGGAGACAGCGAACAGCTCGAGCGTGCTGCCTTCGACCACAAGTGCCCGCAGCACGGCGAGCGTCTCGTCCACCCCGGTCACGCCGGACGCTCCAGGTGCACGTACGGACCCACCTGTACGGCGAGCACGGTGCTGCTCTGCGGCAGGAAACGTCGCCGCGTCAGCAGCAGCAGCGGCCGCCCCTGCGCGGTCTCGACCTCGAAGACCCGCACACCGGCGAGCCCGAGCACGGGGTTCACCCAGTACAGGTCGTTGCGCAGGTAGAGCCCGGCGACGACGACGAGGAACACCAGAAGTGCGAGGCGCTGACGACCACCGGCATCCTGGGCCGCCGCGAACGGCACCACGTAGCTGGCGAAGAAGCCCAGCACGTCCCGGTCACGCGAGCGGGCGGACATGAGCTCCAACCGGGCCGCGGGCAGCCGCCGCGTCGAGCGCCAGAAGGCGGCGAGCCCGACCAGGGATAGGACGGCGAGCACCACGCACACGGTGCTCGGCCAGCCACGCCCGAGGCTGTCCAGCAGCGCGAACAGCACCAGCAGCGGCGCGTACGACGACGTGAACAGCACGGCGCGGACCAGCAGTGTCGGCACCCGTCACCTCCGCATCGCCTGGCCCGGCCGACGCTAGAGGACGGGTCCGTCAGTCCTCGCCGTCCGAGCGCTCGAGCCCGCCGGCGGATGGCGACGACCGCCGCCCGAAGATGCCGCCCTCGCCGAAGATCTCCTCGGTGAGCCTGGCGTAGAGCACGTCCGGCTGCGGTACGGCGCGGATCCGGTGGAACGCCTGGTCCTGGCCCGCCGACTCGAACACGAACGTTCCCCAGCCCCATCCCCAGCCGGCCGCGAGCCGGCCCGGCAACGGCTGCTCGTACGTCAGGTCGGTGACCTTGCGCAGCGGCATCACCGCGACCTTCCTGGTCAGGAGGCCGGTCACGAGCAGCAGTCGGCGGTCGGTGACGACCAGCCGCTCGAGCCGCCAACTCGCAAACTGCCAGCCGTACCAGCCGACGAAGGCGAGCAGCGCGACCGGCAGCCAGGGGGCGAGCACGCTGTGCTGCGGCAGCCCGGCGGCGACCCAGCCGAGCAGCACCAGCAGTCCGAGCAGCCACAGCGTCGGGCGCAGCAGCGCGACGGGGTGCCAGTGCACCTCCACCACCAGCCGCTCGCGTTCCAGCAGGTACCGGGCCAGGTCGCCGGGGCGGACCGGAGCGGTCACCTGCGCCGGCTCAAGAACTGATGGCGTGGAAGAACTCCAGGACGGCCTGGATGGCGGTCTGGCCACCGCGACCCGCCGACCGCACGGCGCTGGCAGCAACCTCGGGGGTCGCGATGATCGAGTAGATCGCGAAGGCGACGACGATCCAGATCAGCAGCTTCTTGACCATCTGACCCTCCTGTCGCAAGCGGACCCGCCCATCGGTTTCCTACCCGCACCCGTGGCAGATATGGGGAGGCGCGCCGTGCCCACTGTTCGAGCCGCATACCGTGGCCAACGTGGACGAGGCGCGCAGGGGGACGCTGTACGGCGCGGGCGCGTACCTGCTGTGGGGCCTGTTCCCGCTCTACTGGCCGCTGCTGGCGCCGAGCGGGGCGCTGGAGATCCTGGCGCACCGGATCCTGTGGTCACTGCTGGTCGTGGTGGTGATCCTGGCCGGGCTGCACCGCTGGGCCGCTGTCCGTGAGGTCGCCCGTGACCGCCGCAAGGTCAGCCGTCTCGCGCTCGCGGCGGTGCTGATCGCCGTCAACTGGGGCACCTACATCTACGGCGTGAGCAGCGCCCAGGTCGTCGAGACCTCGCTCGGCTACTTCGTCAACCCGCTGGTCACCGTGCTGCTCGCGGTGTTCGTGCTCGGTGAGCGGCTGCGCCCGGCGCAGTGGTTGGCCCTGGGTGTCGCCGCGGTGGCCGTCGTCGTGCTGACCGTCGAGAACGGCCACCCGCCGTGGCTCGCCCTGATTCTGGCGTGTTCTTTCGGGACGTACGGGCTGCTCAAGAAGACCGCGGGCGTCCGCGCCGTCGAGGGCCTCGCCGTCGAGACAGCCGTGCTCGCCCCTGTTGCCGCGCTGTACCTGCTCGCGCTCGGCAGCCGGGGCAGCTTCACCGACGCCGGGTCGGGGCACGCGCTGCTGCTGGCGGGAGCGGGCGTGGTCACGGTGATACCGCTGCTGCTGTTCGGGGCGGCGGCGCAGCGGGTGCCGCTGGTCACCCTCGGGTTGCTGCAGTACGTCACGCCAACCATGCAGTTCCTGCTCGGGGTGCTCCTGCGACACGAGCCGCTCGGTCTGGCGAAACTTCTCGGCTTCACGCTGGTGTGGGTCGCCCTCGCGGTGTTCACCCTCGACCTGGTGGCGCACGGCCGCCGCAACGCCGTCCCGGAGCTGGTCTGATGCTGACCCGCGAGGGCGTACCGCTTGCCCCGCTCACCACGCTGCGCCTCGGCGGACCGGCCACGCGCCTGATCACCGCGTACGACGAGGCCGAGGTCGTGGAGGCCGTCCTCGCCAACGCCCGGGTGCCCGTCCTGGTGCTCGGCGGCGGCAGCAACCTGGTGGTCGGCGACGGCGGCTTCGACGGCACCGTCGTGCGGGTCGTGTCGCGCGGGCTGGCCGCCCACCGGGACGGCGACGACGTCCTGCTGACCGCCCAGGCCGGCGAGGACTGGGACGGCATCGTCGAGCACGCGGTCGCCGAAGGGCTGGCCGGGCTCGAGGCGCTTTCGGGCATCCCCGGCCTGGTCGGCGCGACGCCGGTGCAGAACGTCGGGGCGTACGGCGCCGACGTGTCGCAGCTGATCGAACGCGTCCGGGTGCTGGACCGCACCAGCCGCCGGGTCGTCGAGCTGACCGCCAAGCAGTGTGCCTTCGGCTACCGGGCCAGCCGTTTCAAAGCTGACGTCGACCGCTGGGTCGTGCAGGCCGTGACCTACCGGCTGGTGCCCGGCGGTCCCGGTGCGCCGGTGCGGTACGCCGAGCTCGCCCGGACCCTCGGCGTCGCGCTGGAGGGTCGGGCCCCGCTGGTCGAGGTCCGCGAGGCGGTGCTCGGACTGCGCCGCCGCAAGGGAATGGTGGTCGACGGCAGCGACCCCGACAGCCGCAGCGTCGGCTCGTTCTTCACCAACCCGGTGGTCGACGATGCTGCGCTAGCGCAGCTTTCCGCGCGGGTCGGCGACGTGCAGGTCCCGGGCCACCCCGACGGCCCCGGCCGGACGAAGCTGTCGGCGGCCTGGCTGCTCGAGCGCGCCGGGTTTGCCAAGGGCCACGGCGAGGGCCCGGTGGGGGTCTCCGGCAAGCACGTGCTCGCGCTGGTGCACCGCGACGGCGGCTCGACAGAGCAGCTGCTGGCGCTCGCCCGCGAACTGCGCGACGGGGTACGCGACCGGCTCGGCGTCGAGCTGATGGTCGAGCCGGTGCTGGTCTCGGCGCAGCTCTAGCACCCGACCCGGTCCTTGCGCCAGCGACCCCTGCGGGTGTCAGATGCGCTGTGGTGACCCGTTCGGGGCGCACAGTGGAGGTCGACGATGACGGTGCTGGACGACGATGTCGCTGCTGCCCGCCGTGCGGTGGCAAGCCTGGAGCGATGTGCCGCGACGCTGACCCAGCAGGCCGGCGACTCCCTCGACGGGCGGCGCCTGCAGGCTGACGTCGGGCGGCTGGGCGCCGACCTCGACCTGCTGTGCGGTGCAGCCCCCGTCGCGCCCGTCCCCGCGCCGGCCGCTGTCCGCGAGGTCATCCCGGACAGCAGCTACACGCACGACTTCTGGATGGACGCCGAGGACGAGGGCCTGGGCTGCTGGCGCGGCCACTGAGCGGGGTCCGGCAACGCCATGGCTGTAGCCCAGGAAGCGCCCAGCGAGAGGTACCCGCGTCATGACGACCACCACCCCTGGCCGGGCCGCGCCGGCCGGTCGCGCGGAGCTCGGCGTACGCACGCTGCGCACCGACCGCTGGTGGGTCCAGCCGCTGATCACCGTGACGGTGCTGGTGGCGTTCATCGCCTACTCGACGTTTCGCGCCTTTGAGAACGCCCACTACTTCTCGGCCCCCTACATCTCGCCGTTCTACTCGCCCTGCTTGACGCATTCGTGTCAGGGCAACACGTTCCCCAAGCTGTTCACCGGGCCGTCGTTCCTTTCGCCGGCGCTGTACATCCTGATCGTGCCGCTGGGTTTCCGGCTCACCTGCTACTACTACCGCAAGGCCTACTACCGGTCGTTCTGGCTGTCGCCGCCCGCCTGCGCGGTCGCCGAGCCGCACGGCAGCTACACCGGCGAGACCCGCTTCCCGCTGGTCTTCCAGAACGCCCACCGGTACTTCTTCTACCTGGGCCTGGTCTTCAACGCCATCCTGACGTACGACGCCGTGGTGGCGTTCCGCAACGGGCGGGACGAGTGGTTCCACCTCGGGCTCGGCACCGTGGTGCTGGTCATCAACGCGACGCTGCTGTGGCTGTACTCGCTGTCGTGCCACTCCTGCCGGCACATCGTCGGCGGCCGGCTCAAGCACTTCTCCGCCCACCCGGTCCGCTACCGGGCCTGGACGCTGGTGTCCCGGCTCAACGCCCGGCACATGCAGCTGGCCTGGGTCAGCCTGATCTGGGTGGCCATGACCGACCTCTACGTCCGCGAGCTCGCGACCGGCGCGATCACCGATGTGAGGTTCTTCTGATGGAGCTCGAGCGGCACGCGTACGACGTCGTCGTCATCGGCGCGGGTGGCGCCGGGCTGCGGGCCGCGATCGAGGCGCACGGGCAGGGCGCGCGGACGGCCGTGGTCTGCAAGAGCCTGCTGGGCAAGGCACACACCGTGATGGCCGAGGGCGGCATCGCCGCGGCGATGGGCAACGTCTACCCGGAGGACGGCTGGCAGGTGCACTTCCGCGACACCATGCGCGGCGGGAAGATGCTCAACCACTGGCGGATGGCGCAGCTGCACGCGCAGGAGGCACCCGACCGGGTCCGCGAGCTCGAGGACTGGGGCGCGCTGTTCGACCGCACCCCGGAAGGGCTGATCTCGCAGCGCGACTTCGGCGGCCACCGGTACGCGCGGCTCGCGCACGTCGGTGACCGCACCGGGCTGGAGCTGATCCGCACCCTGCAGCAGCGCACCGTCGAGCTCGGCATCGACGTGTTCATGGAGTGCACGGTCACCCGGCTGCTGACCGCGCCGGACGGCGCCATCAGCGGCGCGTTCGGCTACCGGCGCGAGGACGGCGCGTTCCTGAGCTGGCAGGCACCGTCGGTGGTGCTCGCGACCGGCGGCATCGGCAAGTCCTACCGCGTCACCAGCAACTCCTGGGAGTACACCGGCGACGGGCACTCCCTGGCGCTCACGGCCGGCGCGACGCTGGTCAACATGGAGTTCGTGCAGTTCCACCCGACCGGCATGGTCTGGCCGCCGTCGGTACGCGGGATCCTGGTCACCGAGTCGGTACGCGGCGACGGCGGAATCCTGCTCAACTCGGCTGGCAACCGCTTCATGTTCGACTACATCCCGGACTACTTCCGCAAGGAGACGGCGGAGACCCAGGAGGAGGCCGACCGCTGGTACACCGACAAGAAGAACAACCGGCGGCCACCCGAGCTGCTGCCGCGCGACGAGGTCGCCAGGGCCATCAACAGCGAGGTGAAGGCCGGCCGCGGCTCGCCGCACGGCGGCGTGCTGCTCGACATCGCCTCGCGCCGCGACGCCGACTACATCAAGAAGCGGCTGCCCTCGATGTACCACCAGTTCCGCGAGCTGGCCGAGGTCGACATCACCGCCGAGCCGATGGAGGTCGGCCCGACCTGCCACTACGTGATGGGTGGCGTCGAGGTCGACCCGGAGACCGCCGCGGCGCTGGTCCCCGGCCTGTACGCCGCCGGCGAGGTCGCCGGCGGGATGCACGGCTCCAACCGGCTCGGCGGCAACTCGCTGTCGGACCTGCTGGTCTTCGGCCGTCGTGCGGGTGCGGCGGCGGCGGCGCACGCGGCGGGCAGTGCCGTGACACCGCTCGACGAGGCGGCGCTGCGCGAGGCAGCGGCCGCGGCGCTCGCGCCGTTCGACCGGGCCGGCGGGGAGAACCCGTACACCGTGCAGCACGACCTGCAGGACGCCATGAACACCCTGGTCGGCATCATCCGTAACGAGTCCGAGGTCCAGCAGGCACTCGAGCGCATCGAGGCCCTCAAGGTCCGGGCCAAGGCCCTGACGGTGGTGGGTGACCGGCGCTACAACCCCGGCTGGCACCTGGCGCTGGACCTGCCGCACATGCTGCGGGTGTCGGAGTGCATCGCCCGCGCGGCGCTGGAACGTCAGGAGAGCCGTGGCGGCCACACCCGTGACGACTACCCGGGGCCTTCGTCGACCTGGGCCAAAATCAACGTCATCTGTGCCCAGGACGGCGAGGGCATCGCCCTGCACCAGCAGCCGCTTCCCGAGATGCCCGCCGAGCTCGCCCAGATCTTCGAGGAGACCGCATGAGCGCACCCGTCGAGGCTGCTGGCTTCACCGCCGCTGCGAGCCGGGACGCGACGCTGCGGGTGTGGCGCGGCGACGCCAGCGGCGGCGGCCTGCAGGACTACACCGTGGCCGTCAACGAGGGCGAGGTCGTCCTGGACATCCTGCACCGGCTGCAGGCCACTCAGGCCCCCGACCTGGCCGTCCGCTGGAACTGCAAGGCCGGCAAGTGCGGCTCGTGCAGCGCCGAGCTCAACGGCCGGCCGCGCCTGTTGTGCCTTGCCCGGATGGGTACCTTCGAGCCCGGCGAGCCGATCACGATCACGCCACTGCGGGCCTTCCCGGTGATCCGCGACCTGGTGACCGACGTGTCGTTCAACTACGACAAGGCCACGCAGGTGCCGCCCTTCGTACCGAAGGCGCGGGACGCCGACGGCAACCACCGGATGCAGCAGGTCGACGTCGAGCGATCGCAGGAGTTCCGTAAGTGCATCGAGTGCTTCCTGTGTCAGGACACCTGTCACGTCGTACGCGATCACGAGGAGAACAAGCCGGCCTTCGCGGGACCGCGGTTCCTGATGCGGATCGCCGAGCTCGACATGCACCCGCTGGACACCGTGGACCGCAAGGCCGCTGCCAAGGAGGACTTCGGGCTCGGGATGTGCAACATCACCAAGTGCTGCAGCGAGGTCTGCCCGGAGGGCATTCACATCACCGACAACGCCCTCATCCCGCTGAAGGAGCGGGTCGTCGACGCGCGGTACGACCCGCTCACCTGGCTCGGCCGGACCATCCGTCGCCGGACCTGACGCCGTAGGCGTCCGCTCGCACCGGACCGGGCGTCACCCGTCGAGGCGGAAACCGACCTTGAGTGTCACCTGGAAGGCGTCGACCTCGCCGTCCACGACGTGTCCGCGGATCTCGGTCGCCTCGAACCACTCGACGTTGCGGACGGTACGTGAGACGCGTGAGACGCCGTTGCGGATGGCCTGCTGCAACGAGTCGGGCGAACTCCCGACGACTTCGGTGACTCGGTAGATGTGATCACTCATCGGTTCCTCCAAGGGACGGCGGGTGCGCAGCGTGCCACCGACGTCGCCCGCTGTCTGTAGGCCCGTGACGACGATCAGTCCATCGACTTGAGCATCTCCATCATCTCGACGCACTTCGGGCAGATCGGGTACTTCTCAGGGTCGCGGTTGGGCATCCACGTCTTCCCACAGAGGGCGACCGCGGGCACGCCGTCGATGGCGCTGCGCATGATGTCCTCCTTCTTGACGTAGTGGCTGTTCTTGGGGTCGTCGTCGCCGGTGTCCAGGCTCGGGTCACCAACCGGGCGGGTGTCCAGCTCAGTCATGCGTCGAGCGTACGACCGTGCCGGACCACTGCGGGCGCATCGGTGCAGCTACTGGCCTGTACAGCGCGGCGCCCCGGCCTCGGCAAGCAGGACGGGGCGCCGGGAACTGGCCGGATCAGCTATGGACGGCGTCCCTGGCCTTGACGTAACCTGCGCCCGCCGCACCCGAGATGGCGGTGCCGATCGTGTTCGGCAGCGCCTTGATCGTGCCCTTGATCACCTCTGAGCCGCGTTGCTGCTCCTCGTGCAACGAGGAGCTCACGAGGATCCCGCCGGTCAGGGCGGGGATCGCCCACTGCAGGGCTGCCAGCTGCCGCTGCGCCTTCGCGACCTCCGGCGGCGTGGTGGAGAGCGAGTCGGTGCCACCTGCGACGGGGACGTCACCGGCGGCCTGCATCCGCTTGCCCAGCACGCGCGAGTACACGGTCGCTCCCAGGGCCGCAGCCGTCAGGGCAAACTTGACGTTGGTGTTGGCGAGCACGCCCTGCTGGACGGCGACGCGGCCCCTGTTCGCCTTGAGCAGCTGCGCGCCGCCGTACAGGTGTGCGCCGATGGCGAGGGCGTTGACGGGGGTCCAGCGCGCCCAGCCGGCGTTGGCCACCCGGGCCCGCTGGCGGGGGTCGTCCACGTCTGCGGCTGCGCCGTTGACACCGACCGCGCCCATCAGCGTGCCGCCGAACCAGGCCGCGAGGCCGGCGTCGTGCAGGAAGTGCGCGAGGGTGTTGCGCTGTGCCATGAGGTTCCTCCGAGGGTGGGGGAAGGGACGGGCGGCCGTCTTTGCCTACCCCCGGCCCGCTCGGCCGGAACCTTCGCAGTAGTCCGGCCCTTCCTACGACCCGGGGTCATCTGCCACAGTCGCGTGGTGCCCGGCTTCCGGGCCGCATGAGGCGAACGGAGGTGGGGCGTGGCGGCCGTACCGAAAAGCGGGACCGACGGCTCCAGCGAGGCGTACGCCGTCGTGGTCTTCCGCAACGACGGCATCTGGCAGGCCGGCCGGCTGCCGGACGTGCTGACCGAGGACCTCGACGGCCTGATCTCCGCGGTCAAGCACCAGTCCGGTGACGGCGGCAGCTTCGCGCTCGTCGACGTCGCCCACGAGTTCTTCGTCGTCGTACGGGTGGTGATGGGTCGGGTGCGCCTGCTGCTGTCCGATGTGACGGCTGCCGTGGCGTGGGAGCTCGCCGGGCAGGTCGTCGAGCGACTCGACCTCGAGGTGCCTGGCGACGACGACCTCGAGGACGTCTGGCCGGCCGGCGACCTCGGGGTCTTCGACGACCTGGGCCTGGACGAGATGGAGCTCGGCGCCGTCCTCGCCGACCTCGACGCGTACGCCGACGAGATGCTTTCGGCGATAGCGCGCCGGCTCGGGTTCGCAGATGCCTACGAGCGGGTAGTCGACGCGGTCGTCGACTGATCACCTCTCATCCGGAGCCTTCCGTGTCGTTCTTCGCCGCTGCACTTGCCCGGTCCGCCAGCGGCTGGTCCGCAGCCGAGATAGACCTCGACGAGATCGAGGACCTCGAGGCGCTCGTCGA
>JAYVYM010000339.1:0-4462 GCA_043784245.1 Frankiales bacterium | reverse complement strand
GCTCGAGGTGGTCACGCTGACCGGCACGATGCCCGGCGCGTTGACGACGTACAACTCGCTGTACGACGTGGTGCAGGTGGGCCTGGACCGCGACGACCTCGCGGACCGGGTGGCCGAGCGGGTCGAGGCGATGTGGGCGGCCGGCTTCCTGGCGGAGGCTGAGCGGCTCGACGGGCAGGGCCTGCGCGACGGGGTCACTGCGTCCCGCGCGCTCGGCTACCCGCAGGCACTCGCGGAGCTCGACGGCCGGCTCACCGGTCCCGGGGCCCGCGCGGCGACTGTCACAGCGACCCGGCGCTTCGTACGACGGCAGCGCAGCTGGTTCCGGCGCGACCCGCGGGTGAGCTGGCTGCCCCGCGACGGCAGCGAGCTGGCGCGCACCCTGCACCTGCTGCGGCCCTGACCACTCCCCGCGGGGATTGCGGCCCACTAGCCTGGCCTGCGTGCGTTACCTGAAAGGCCATGGCACTGAGAACGACTTCGTGCTGCTGCCGGACCTCGACGACCGGGTGCGACTGACCGACGCACTGGTCGTCCGGATCTGCGACCGCCGGGCCGGCCTCGGCGCCGACGGCGTGCTGCGCGTCGTACGCGACGACGAAGGCCACTTCTTCATGGACCATCGCAACGCCGACGCCAGCCGCCCCGAGATGTGCGGCAACGGCATCCGGCTGTATGCCCGCTACCTCGTCGACGCCGGCCTGGCCGAGCCCGGCAGCGTCGAGGTCGGCACCCGCAGCGGACCCAGGACAGTCCAGGTGCGGCCCGGCTCCGTCGTGGTCGACATGGGCGCTGCCGTCGTCGGCGGACACGAGCTGGTCGACGGTACGAAGGCCACCGCCGTCGACCTGGGCAACCCGCACGCCGTGCTGGCCGTCGACTCGGTCGACGCTCTCGGCCCGCTCGCGCCAGACCGCCTGGACCTCAATGTCGAGTACGTCGAGCAGCTCGGCCCCAGGCACCTGCGGATGCGCGTGCACGAGCGCGGCGTCGGGGAGACCCGCTCGTGCGGTACCGGCGCCTGCGCGGTGGTGGTGTCGGAGGTGCTGCGTACCGGTGCGGGACGCGGTGAGCCGTACGACGTCGATGTGCCGGGCGGCCGGCTGGTCGTGACCTGGCGGGCCGATGGGCACGTCCTGCTCGAGGGCCCCGCGGTGTTCGTGGCCGAGGGCGAGCTGCTGGCGGGCTGGCTCCATGACGCCTGAGCAGGCTGTCCGCGGGTGCGCCGGACCGGTTGGCCGGCTCGGTGCTGCCTGGATGTTCGACGCGACGACGGACGCGCGAGGCAAGGCCCTCGGACTGTCGACCTGGTCGTGGTACCACTGCGGCCGCGGCGGCGTGCTGGGCGACGCCGACGCGTCCGTGGCCGGCGCCGCATTCGGCTTCTTCCCGCCGGCCCTGCAGCGCAAGGCCTGGGACCGGGGTCGGGCGGTGCTGCCGGTCGGCGACATCGCCATGGAGTACGCCCGGGCCTGCGCCGACTGGGGCCGCCGCACGCTGTCCTCGGTGCCAGCGGCGGGCCGGCTCGCCGACCTGCTGCAGATGGCCGCCGGCGCGGTCGAGCCGGCCGGTATCCCGGTCTTCGCCGGCTGGCGGGCGCTGGCCCCTTCGGTCGCCGATGACGACCCGGCCCGCCTCGCCCTGGGGCTGCACGTCATGCGCGAGCACCGCGGCGGCCTGCACCTGATCGCCGTCGTGGCCGAGGGCGTCGCGCCGCTGCAGGCCGTCGTGTCCGGTAGGTACGGCCCGGCGAACGCGCAGTTCTTCGGCTGGCCGCAGCCATGGCCGGATCCGGCGATCGCGACCGAGGCGATGGCCCGCGCCGAAGCGCGCACCGATGACCTCGTCCGGCCGGCCTTCGCCGCCCTCGACGCCGACCAGCGGGCCGAGCTGGTGGCCGGGGTGCGCGCCTTGCCGCGCTGAACCCACGTGCCAGCGGGCCCGGCGCGTGCCACTCTGGACGGGATGACGGAGTCCGCGTTCGGCGTTGACGAGTCGATGACTCCTGCGCTGACCGCCCGCACGCCACCCGCCGACTCCACGATCCACCTCGATGCCGACCTGCCCGGGCTACTGCACGACGTCGAGGGCGAGGGCCTTGACCTCGAGGAGCGGCAGTCGCTGCGCCGGGTAGCCGGCATCCGGACCGACCTCGAGGACATCTCCGAGGTCGAGTACCGGCAGCTGCGCCTCGAGCGGGTCGTGTTGATGGGGGTCTACGCCTACGGCGATGCCTTCGGCGCCAAGAACTCGCTGTCGGAGCTGCAAGCCCTTGCCGAGACGGCGGGCTGCGACGTGCTCGAGGGCCTGGCTCAGCGGCGCGAGAAGCCTGATCCGAAGACCTTCGTCGGGTCCGGCAAGGCCAAGGAGCTTCGCGATGCCGTCCTCTCGAGCGGCGCCGACACGGTCATCTGCGACGGCGAGCTGACACCTGGCCAGCTCCGCTCGCTTGAGGAAGTCGTCAAGGTCAAGGTCATCGACCGGACCTGGCTGATCCTGGACATCTTCGCCCAGCACGCCACGTCGCGGGAGGGCAAGGCGCAGGTCGAGCTCGCGCAGCTGACGTACATGCTGCCGCGTCTGCGCGGCTGGGGCGAGAGCCTGTCGCGCCAGGGTGGCGGCGCCGGCGGGTCCGGCTCGGGCGGCGTCGGCACCCGTGGGCCCGGCGAGACCAAGATCGAGACCGACCGTCGGCGGATCCGCTCCCGCAAGGCCAAGCTGGCCGGCGAGATCAAGCTCATGAAGACCGCTCGCGACGTCAAGCGCCAGGAGCGGACCCGACGCCAGGTGCCGTCCGTCGCCATTGCCGGCTACACCAACGCCGGCAAGAGCTCGCTGCTCAACCGGCTGACCGGCGCCGGCGTGCTGGTCGAGGACGCCCTGTTTGCGACCTTGGATCCGACCGTACGCCAGGCCGCGACGCCCGGCGGTCGCGAGTTCACCCTCACCGACACCGTCGGGTTCGTCCGGCTGCTTCCGCACCAGCTCATCGAGGCGTTCCGATCGACGCTCGAGGAGGTCGGCGGCGCGGACCTGGTGCTGCACGTCGTCGATGGCTCGCACCCCGATCCTGAAGGTCAGCTGTCAGCCGTGCGGGCCGTCTTCGCCGACATCGGCGCCGAGGGCATCCCCGAGATCGTCGTGGTCAACAAGAGCGACCTGGCAGACCCGCTGGTGCTGGGCCGGCTGCAACGCCGTGAGAAGCACGCCGTGCTGGTGTCGGCGAAGACCGGCGAGGGCCTGCCGGCGCTGCTGCAGGTTCTGGAGGACGAGGTACCGCACCCTGACGTCCTGGTCCACGTCGTGCTGCCGTACGCCTCCGGCTCGCTGGTGTCGCGAATCCACTCCGAGGGCGAGGTGCTCCTCGAGGAGCACCTCGGTGAGGGCACCCGCATGCAGGCCCGGGTGGGCCGCCAGCTCGCCGCGGAGCTGTTGGCCTACGCCGTCGCGTGATGGCCTCGCTCGACGGCCGGCGGTTCACCGAATCGGATCGCATCCTGGCGTTTCGGGAGGACCGCGAGGGAACGGTCACCGGGTCCTACTCCGGCGGCACGGTCGTGACCGGCACGCTCGCCGGTCGCCGCGACGGGCGCGACCTGTCCTTCGGCTTCGCACAGATAGAGCGCAATGGCGTCGTGACGGTAGGCCGCGCCACTGCGCGCCTCGAGGCTCTCGACGATGGGCGGTTGCGGATCCATGAGTCCTGGACCGTGCCCGCGTCCGGGGCGAGCGGAGCGGCGGTGCTCGACGAGCTGGCGGTCACCCGCTGGGTCCGCACCCGGGTGGCCCACCCGACGGCGTCGGTGCCGGCTGCGATCGCGTTCTACGGCGACCTGCTCGGACTCCCGGTGGACGGGCCGCATCCCGCGACACCGTACGAGCTGGTGTTCTTCGCCCTGCCGGGTGGCGGCCAGCTGGAGCTGACCGGTGGCGGCGAGTCGCCCGTTCCCTCGACCGGCGAGGACCTGCTCGTGCTGTACGTCCCGACTCCGGATGACGTCGCCGGGCTGCGCGCCCGGCTCGAGGCGGGCGGGGTCCTTTTCGAACGGGCGAGCAATCCGTACTGGGAGGCCATGGGGGTCACCGTGCAGGATCCCGACGGGCGGCTCGTGGTCATTGCAGCCCTCCCGAACTGAAGCCGTAGAGGCTCGCCGGTCCAGCGGGCCGCCCGCCGCCCGGCTCAGAGTTTGCGCAGGACCGTCACGATCCGCCCGAGGATCACGGCGTCATCGCCGGGGATCGGCGCGAAGGCCTCGTTCTGCGGAAGCAGCCAGACCCGGCCATCGCGATGCTGGTAGGTCTTCACCGTCGCCTCACCGTCGATCATGGCGGCCACGATGTCGCCGTTGTCGGCGTTGGCCTGTTGGCGCACCACGACCCAGTCCCCGTCGGTGATGGCCGCGTTGATCATGGAGCTGCCGACGACCTTGAGCAGGAACAGCGTCCCGGTGCCGACCAGCTC
>JAYVYM010000338.1:0-11059 GCA_043784245.1 Frankiales bacterium | reverse complement strand
GCCTGTCCCGAGGTGGCCCGACGATCTGGATGAGCAACCGCGACGCCGACAAGGTCGGCATCGCCGACAACGACTGGGTCGAGGCGGTGAACCGCAATGGCGTCGTTGTCGCCCGCGCCGTCGTCAGCCACCGGATGCCACAGGGCACGGTGTTCATGTACCACGCGCAAGAACGCACGATCGACGTCCCGATCGCCGAGACGAGCGGCAAGCGCGGTGGCATCCACAACAGCCTGACCCGGCTGCTGATGAAGCCCACGCACCTGGCTGGCGGCCACGCCCAGATCAGCTACGCGTTCAACTACCTGGGACCTACCGGCAACCAGCGTGACGAGGTCACCCGCATCCGTCGACGTTCGCAGGAGGTGACGTACTAGATGCGAGTCATGTCGCAGATGGCGATGGTGATGAACCTCGACAAGTGCATCGGCTGCCACACCTGCTCGGTCACCTGCAAGCAGGCCTGGACCAACCGCAGCGGCGTGGAGTACGTCTGGTTCAACAACGTCGAGACCCGTCCCGGCCAGGGCTACCCGCGTACATACCAGGACCAGGAGCGCTGGCAGGGCGGCTGGACGCTGAACAGGCGCGGCCGGTTGACCCTGAAGGCCGGCGGCCGGCTCAAGAAGCTGCTCAGCATCTTCTCCAACCCGCTGATGCCCTCGATCGACGACTACTACGAGCCGTGGACCTACGACTACGAGACGCTCACCAACGCGCCCGCGCAACAGCACACCCCGGTCGCCCGGCCCAAGTCACTGCTCACCGGCAGGGACATGAAGGTCAAGTGGTCGGCCAACTGGGACGACGACCTCGGTGGCGGCCCGACGCTCACCCAGGACGACCCGGTCCTGAAGAATCTCAGCGAGAAGATCACGCTGGACTTCGAGCAGACCTTCATGTTCTACCTGCCGAGGATCTGCGAGCACTGCCTCAACCCGGCCTGCGCGGCCTCCTGCCCGTCCGGGGCGATCTACAAGCGGGCCGAGGACGGCATCGTCCTGGTAGACCAGGACCGTTGCCGCGGCTGGCGGATGTGTGTCACCGGCTGTCCGTACAAAAAGGTGTACTTCAACCACCGGACCGGCAAGGCCGAGAAGTGCACGTTCTGCTTCCCGCGCATCGAGGTGGGCCTGCCGACGATCTGCGCGGAGACCTGTGTCGGCCGGCTGCGATACATCGGGGTGGTGCTCTACGACGCCGACAAGGTCCTCGAGGCCGCCAGTGTCGCCGACGACAAGGACCTCCTCCGGGCGCAGCGGGCGGTCTTCCTCGACCCCGATGACCCGGCGGTGCAGCGGGCGGCCGAGGAGGCCGGCATCCCGCGGGACTGGGTCGAGGCCGCGCAGCGCTCCCCGGTCTGGGCGCTGATCAACCGCTTCGAGGTGGCGCTGCCGCTGCACCCGGAGTACCGCACGCTGCCGATGGTCTGGTACATCCCGCCGCTGTCGCCGGTCGTCGACAGCCTGACGGACACCGGGCACGACGGTGAGAACGCCGGCAATCTGTTTGGCGCGATCGACACCTTGCGCATCCCGGTCACCTACCTCGCCGAGCTGTTCACCGCCGGCGACCCCGGCCCTGTCCGCGACGTGCTCGCCCGGCTCGCTGCGATGCGCTCGTTCATGCGCGACGTCAACCTGGGTCGCGAGCCTGACGTGGGGATCCCCGACGCCGTCGGGATGACCACCGACGACATCGAGGACATGCATCGGCTGCTGGCGATCGCCAAGTACGACGAGCGCTACGTCATCCCCACCGCGCACGCCGAAGGGCGCGACCCCCAGCAGCTCGCGCACTCGCTGGAAGAGCTCGCCACCGAGTGCTCGCTGGACTACGAGGACGGGCCGGGCATGACGCCGTCCGGGCCGTTCGGGGAGTCCTCCGGCGGCGCTGTCCCGATCGCCCTGGAGAACTTCCAGATGCTCAAGCAGCGTCAGCGCTCCGACACCTTCGTCGACCCCTCCGACGGCCGGGAGCGCGTCAACCTGCTCAACTGGGACGGCAAGGGTCAGGGCGGCTTGTTCCTGCCCGCGCCCGACGCGCCCGGTGATGACGCCGGCGGCGGCGCAGGCATGCCGGCCCGCGGCGAGCCTGACGGGATCCGGCCGTGAGGCGCTCGGGGCCCACCGAGACTCAGCAGGCCGTCGCCCTGCAGTGCGCATCGCTGCTGCTCGACTACCCCGATGCAGCCCTGTACGACCGGCTGCCGCTGCTGCGCTCGGCCGCGGACCGGCTACCCGGTGGTGCGGCCACCGCGCTGCTGGCCATGGTCGACCACCTCGAGATGACCGACCAGCACGCGGCCGAACGGGCCTACGTCGACCTTTTCGACCTGCGCCGGCGGTGCTGCCTGTTCCTCACCTACTACGCCTACGGCGACACCCGCAAGCGCGGGATGGCGCTGCTGCGCTTCACGAACGCCTACAAGGCCGCCGGGCAGGTGCTCGGCCCCGGCGAGCTGCCCGACCACCTCGCGGTGGTCTGTGAGTTCGCCGCGACGGCCGACCTCGCCGCCGGCCTGCGGCTGCTCACCGAGCACCGAGCCGGCCTGGAGCTCATCCGGCTCGCGCTGACCGACCTCGGCTCGCCGTACGTGCACGCTCTGGATCTGGTCCGCGCGGTGCTGCCCGAGCTGAGCGCCCGGGACCTCGCCAGGGCGATCGAGCTCGCCAGCACCGGGCCGCCGGCCGAGGAGGTCGGTCTCGAGCCGTTCGCCCCCCCGGAGTACATGGGCGCCAGCGACCTCACGACGGCCCGCCGATGAGCGCCACCGACCTGGTTCTCTACATCGTCGTCCCGTACGTCAGCATCGTGGTGTTCATCGGCGGCCACGCCTGGCGCTACCGCTACGACAAGTTCGGCTGGACCACCCGCTCCAGCCAGCTCTACGAGAGCCGGCTGCTGCGCCTGGGCTCCCCGCTGTTCCACTTCGGCATCCTCGCCGCGCTCGGCGGCCACGTCATGGGCCTGTTCGTCCCGAAGTCCTGGACGGAGGCCGTCGGGTTCCACGAGACGGCCTACCACGCGATGTCCTTGACGCTGGGCGTCATCGCGGGCTTCGGCACCGTCGTCGGCCTAGGCATCCTCATTTACAGACGGCGCACCGTCGGGCCGGTGTTCAGCGCGACCACCCGCAACGACAAGGCCATGTACATCGTCCTGTCGGCCACCATCCTGGCCGGTCTGCTGACCACGGTCCTGTCCAACCTCACCGGGCACCCGCACGACTATCGCGAGACCGTGGCGCCGTGGCTGCGGTCTGTCCTGCTCCTGCAGCCCGACACCAACCTCATCAAGGCTGCCCCGTTCGGCTTCCAGCTGCATGTCCTGCTCGCGTGGGGGCTGTTCGCGTTCTGGCCCTTCACCCGGCTGGTACACGTCTTCTCCGCACCCGTCGGCTACCTCAACCGGCCCTACATCCCCTATCGCTCACGCGCCGAGAGCCAGCTCGGGCTCCGGCACACCCCCCGCGGCTGGGACCGCCTCGGCGACAACGACCGCCCGCAGGCCACGAGGGCACGACGATGACCGGGGACGTCGTCGATGCCGGCGTCACCGTGCCGGCCCGCCCATGACTCAGCTCAACTCTGCAGAGCGCCCAGCCCGTGGTCCAGTAGCCCTTCAAGCAGCGGCAAGTACTCGGCGTTGGCTCGCCGGGGCTGGCGCATGCTGACGGCTTCGTAGTACAGGGCTTGCATGACGGCCCGGGCTGCTTGCAGGGCGATGCGCTCAGGAGTAGCTGCTCCCCGGTGTTCGAGGTAGCCGTCGATGAGTCCTCGGGCTGCGCACCGTCCGTGCTCGCGTCCTGGGCGGCGCAGGCTGCGGATGACGAGTTGAGCTACGCCGTAGCCGACGTCGTAGGCCGACTCTCGAGCGGCGACGGTGTCGAGGTCGATGGCGATGACGAGGACGCCCCGGGCCTGCTCGTGCACGAACAGGTTGTCCGGGTGCAGGTTGCCGTGGCTTGGGACTCGCGGTTGCGGCGCGGCCAGCTCCTGCAGGAGGTGCTCTCCGGCGGCCCGCACGCGGGCAGTGTCTACGGCGCCGTCCTGGAGCAGCGCGCCGAGCTGACGCTGCGTGTCAGCGGGCCCTCGTCGGGTGCCTTCCGGCAGGTGGAGCGGCTGCCGCTGGAGCGTCGCGACCCACCGCCCGACCGCGTGCGCCGCGCTGACGCCCTGCTCTGTTCCGACGGTCCGCCGCCAACTCTCCCCCGGCGCGCGTTCGCACAGCAACGCACCTGGGCGCACCCCGTGAGTGAGGGCGACTCTGTCGAGGGCGGGGGCGCACATCCCGAGCTGCTCCAAGCGCCGGCCGACGTCGGCGGCCCAGGTGCCGTCGCCTTCCTCGTCATCCGGCCGGTACTGCTTGAGCACCATCGGTTGGGGCCGCGTCCCGTCGGCGGGGCGCACGAGCATCATCGTGATCAGGGTGCCGCGCCGGTCGTGGTGCTCCTGCTCGATGACGTCGGCGGCGGGCCAGGGCAGCAGGCTCTCGATCATGTGGCGCTCAGGAGCTTGCTCATCTCCCGGTAGGTGCCGGTACGGGCGGCGAGTTCGTCGTGGCGGCCGGTGTCGATGACCTGGCCGCGCTCCAGGACGTAGATGCGGTCAGCGTCACGCAGGGTCGACAGTCGGTGGGCGACGACCAGGACGGTGCGGCCGGCGGTGAGTCGAGCCAGGCCCTGCATGACGAGGTCCTCACTCACGGCGTCCAGGCCGCTGGTTGCTTCGTCGAGCACGACGATGGGCGTGTCAGCGGCCAACGCCCGGGCGATGGCGATGCGTTGGCGTTGGCCGCCCGACAGCGACGTGCCGCGCTCGGACACGACGGTGTCGTAGCCGTCGGGGAGTCGGAGGGCGAATTCGTCGACGTAGGCCGCTTCGGCGGCCGCGAGCAGTTCCTCGCGGCTGGCGTGGGGCGCGCCGAACCTGATGTTGTCCAGAATGGAACCGCTGACGAGCAACGGGTCTTGCTGGACGACGGCGACCTGGCTGCGGACGCTGCGCAAGGTAAGGCCGCGTACGTCGTTTCCGTCGAGCAGGACGCGCCCGGCCGTGACGTCGTACAGCCGCGCGATGAGGCCGGTGATCGTGGACTTGCCGGCACCGGTGGTCCCGGCCAGGGCGATGACTTGACCAGGCAGCGCGAGCAGACTGACGTCGCGTAGTACGGGCTGGTCCGGTGTGTATCCGAACCACACGCGTTCCAGCTCGACGCGCCCGGTGAGCGCGGGAGCGTCGACGGCGTCAGCGCGTTCCGCGACCACCGCTTGGCTGCCAAGGATGTCGTCGATGCGCTCCGCGCTCGCCTGACCCTTGGCGATCGTGGAGGAAAGCCTGGCGAGAGCTCTCATGGGTCCGTACAACTGCTGGAGGTAGGTGAGCAGGACGAGCAGCAGACCCAGGCTCAGCTCACCACGAAGGACCAGGGCCGCACCGAGGAACAGCACAGCGGCCCGCCCGAACTGCCCGACGATGTCGATCGCGGCGGGCAACCGGGCCTGCAGGTCCACTTGGCGCAGCCCAGCCTGCAGCCGGGCGTCGCTGTGTCCACGGAAGCGGTCGAGCCCCCGGCGCTCTGCAGCGAAGGACTGCACGAGCCGGATCGCTGACAGGGTCTCGTTGACGTGGCTGGCGACGTGACCCTCGTGCTTGCGGGCCTCGCGCGATGCCTGCTTGATCGCCGTCCGGTAGTGCCGTACTACCGCGTACAGCAGGGGGGCAATGACCAGCACGACCAGCGCGAAGGCGGGCTGGACGAGGAGAGCGACCAGCAGGATGCCGATCAGCAGCGCGACGTTCGGCACGAGGGCGCCGAAGCCGGCTACGAGAAGCCCTTGGACGGCGTTGACGTCGCCGGTGAGCCGGTTCGCCAGGTCGCCCACGCGTTGGCTGTCGTGGAAGGACAGCGACAGCCGTTGCAGGTGAGCAAAGATCGCGAGCCTCAGGTCGGCGATGATGCGTTCGCCGACGCCTTGCAACAGGAGGGAGGACAGATAGGTACCGAGCGCCACCAAGGCGGCCAGCAGCACAAGGGAGAGCGAACAGACAGCCAGCAGCCCGTAGGTGCTTGAGCGCAGCGGGCCGACGAGTTGGGCCAGGCGGCCGGTGGGCTGCTTGTGCGCCAACACGTTGTCGACCACGACTTTGAGCGGCCACGGCAGCGACAGCTCCAACGAGGACACGACCAGAACCAGCAGGCCACCGAGCAGCAAAGGGCCGCGGTAGGGCCGCAAGACGCTCCGGAAGCGCCACAGCACACTCAGCACGCGTCGAACCCGCGATGGCGACCCGGTGCGGGGGCTCGATGGTGGGTCACAGCGGCGATGCCGTGAGGCGCGGGCATGGGTCTCCGTACGGTCCGGGGCGGCGCACATTCACCCGCAGTTTCACTCGGCGTGCACGAATCGGCAACCGCGTGTTCACATACAGTGACCTTGCACCTCTCGGATGGAGCCGCGATGAGCGTGGACCTGTTGAGCCCCGGCCGCGTTCATGCTGGGGGCCACGCCCACATGGCTGAAGCCGCGCTGCGCGCGCTGTTGCAGCGGGCGGTCCCCGAACTCGCCACCGGGCTGTGGTCGCTCGAGCAGGCGCAGCCGCTGCTGACCGTGATGCGCCGCAGCCAGCGCTTCACGTCCTGCTCGGTCGCCTGGACCGACCATGTGCAAGGGATCATGAAAAACGCGCAGCTGGTCATCAAGCAGGACCGCAGGTGCGAGTTCTACTGGGCGGATCGCGCCGCGCGCCTGCTGCACCAGGGCTTCGGGGTGGGCGCGAGGTCCCAGGTCGCGGCCCCGTTCGGGGTGTGTGCCCCGGGTGTTCTGGTCTGCGAGCGCGTCCCAGAAATGAGCCTGCTGGCCACGCTGCTGGCAGCTGAGACGCCGAGCGTTGCCGGGTCGGCAGCGGAACAGGCCGCGACCTGGGTCCTGGACCTGCAGGCCTTAGACCTTGCCCTGCCCGCATCCAACGGCCGTGGTCTGGACGCCTGCGCGCCGCAGCTCGTCGAAGTGGCTGCCGTCGCGGGGCAGGCCCACAGTCGCGAGTTGTCCCGGCTTGCTCAGTTGCTGCAACGAGCGGCGCACGACGACCGAGCAGGAGCGGTGCAGCTGGTCGCGAGCCACGGGGACCTGCACCCGGCGAACCTGTTCGTAGCCCCTGGAGCCGTGACCGCGATCGACCTGGACACCGTCGCCGCCCGGGAGCCGGCGTACGACGTGGGGTACGCCGTTGCGCACCTGGTCATCACGCCGTGGCTGGCCGGCGGTCCGATCCAGCACGCGCTGACCGCCTCCGGCAGGTACTGGGACACCTACCGATTCGGCGCCGGCCCTGCGTCCGACCGGCGCGTCGCCGTGCAGGCGGCCCGAGCCCTGGTGCAGAGCCTGCACTTCGAGCTCGTCACGTACCGCACCAACCGGTTGGACCTCGTGGGGCCTTATACGGCTGGCGCGCTCGCCCTGCTCGACCACGGCCGCGTTGGTCTGGAGGTGCTGGCCGACCTGGCGCAAGACGTCTCGTTGCTGCCGGCGGCGGCGGTGTGACCAACGTGGTGATCGTGCACCACGCAAATCAGCTCCTGATCACCGACGGGTACGCCGACCGCGACGGGATCACCCCCGTCGCCGACGCCGTGGTGAAGCTGGTAGACCTGCATAGCGAGCACGGGGTCCCGTGCTCGCTGCACCTGTCCGGGACACTCATCGAGGCCCTCGCCTGGCACCGGCCCGGCGTCCTCGATGCCGTCCGCTGCGAAGCGGCCAACGGCCTGCTCGAGCTGGTGGGCGGAGCCTACGGCGAGCCGGTGCTGCCGCTGCTCAGCGACCGGGCCATCGCTCGCCATCTGGACCTCACCGCGCACGTCATGCAACGGCACCTGGCTGCCGTGCCGACGAGCGCGTGGGTACCCGAGCGGGTCTGGCACCCCCGACTTGGTGCGCTGCTGAACGCTGCTGGGTACGCACGGGTCGCTCTGGACGATCGACTTCTCCTCGACCCCGCCGAGCGTGCCGCGTTCGATGACCTCGGTCCGTGGCAACACCGCCCACAGTCCCTGGACGCCGCCCTGTGCCGTCCCGTGACAGACGCCTCTGGTGTCGTCGTTGCCCCGATCACCGCGGCGCTGCGCTACCTGATCCCACCGCGCACCCCGCAGGACCTCGAACTCCTCGGCAAGCTCGCGGCTCGGTTGCCCGACGATTCGGTCCTGGTGTACGCGGACGACTTGGAGCGCACCTGTGGCGTCGCGGGCTGGGAGCCGGCGCTGGACCGCTACGCCGAGTTCATTGCCTGGGTCGCTGGTAGCGCTCGGCTGACGGCGGTGCGCATGGACCAGCTGCCGCCGCCCGATCGGACTGTGGACGTGCAGGCCGGTACCTATTACGAGTTGGCCCACGCCCACGGCGCCGGCGAGGATTACACCGACTGGGCCGCGGACCCGCGCTGGGCACCGTCAGCGCAGCTCCTGGCACGAATCGAGCTCGCTGTCGACGACGCTCCACAGGATGCCCGGTCGACGCAGCTCGCGGAGCGGCTGCTGTTGGTAGGGCAGCACGAGACGGCGTGGCAGGACCTGGTCGAGGGCGGTGGCCGCGCGCCTGCGCCGTGGGCCTGTGCGACGGCGGCCCACAGCCGTGACGCCCTGCCAGTCCTGCACGCCGGCCGGTGGGCCCGCGCAGGTGGCTGCGCACCAACCGCGCTGATGGTGGACGTCGACGGCGATGGCCGGCAAGAGATCCTGCTGGCCGACTGGGACAGCTGGTGTGTCGTGTCTCCCGAAGCCGGAGGCCGCGTGACGCTGCTCGCCGTCCGTGAAGGCCACGAGATGCGCCTCGTCGTAGGCAACCCACTTGACCACTGGAATTTCCAGACCGAGTCGCATCGCTACATGCACGTCCCGGCCGCTCATCCCGGCGCATTCACCATGCATGACGAGGAAGACGCGCCGTGGGAGGTGACGCTCCCGGAAGCCGACGATCAACTGACCCGCGTTATCTTGACTCGCCCGACAGCTCGACGCGTCGTCGGTCTTGCCAGCGGCCGGCTGCTGCTGTGCTCAGAGACAACGCATCCAGTGACGGTTGAGTCGCACTTGAGTCCCGACCACCTCCAGGCTGTCGAGGACGGCTCGAGCAACACGACAATCGACCATGGTCCCGGCTGGGCCCGCATCCGCGACGCCCAGCACGCAACCTGGTGCGGCTGGGACACGGACGGCGCTGCCGCAGCACCCCGGGCACGGTCTGCGCCGCACGGGATGGTGGTGGCCACTCGCGGACAAAGACACTTCGACCTGGTGGTCGGTGTGGGCGGCCTTCCTCCGCGCATCGATGCTGAACTCGCCCGCCTACGCGAGCACCTGCACGCCGCTGCGCTCGTCACACCCAGCAAGGACCAGTCCACGCCTGATGGCACGCTCCGCTACCCGGTCAGCCAGCATTAGCCCCAGGCACAGGTATTGTGCACGTTCAAGGGGGGCATAGGGCTGGCAATAACAAACTATTTCAAGGAGAAATATGTTTCGTTCGTCCGACACCGCCCATGCCGTGAGCACGCCCGCTCGATCTCGATCCCGCGGCTTGCCTGCGCGCTGTGTCGCGGTGCTGGTCCTCCTGCTCGCCACCTGGGGACTGCCCGCTGTCCAGCAGGCCGGTCCCTTCGCGCCGGCGGTCGCGCACGCTGACGACGGCGACAACAACGGCCTGGGCACGGCGAGCCAGGTCTCAGGCTCCGGAGAGTCGGGCCCTGATGTCCCTAGCCCCAGCCCCAGCAGCCCCAGCACGGACCAGCCCACCGCGCCCACGAACCAGCCGGCAGCGGGAGAACCTGCCCGGCACGCAGCCGTCGAACAGCACCCTGTCGAACAGCACCCTGTCGGACAGGCGCCGACCGGCCAAGCGCACGCGGGACCGGCGCAGGCACCGGTCCCACAGATCGTCGTAGGTCCCCGAGCATCAACGCAGGCGCACCCCACTGAGGATGCGCACCAGGTAGAGCCCGCCAAGCGCGAACAGCCCTCAGCGGTGACTTTCCGAGTCGAGCAGCGGCCGGAGCAGGGCGCTAACCTCGCGGCTGCGCTCGTCCCTGACCTCCCGCAAGAGACCGTGGGCCGAGTAACGCTTCTGCTTGGCGCTGCCGCCCTCCTCGCGCTTCTTTCGCTTTACGTCGCGGCCTACCGAAAGGCTTGCGGGCTGCGCACCAACTAGTCAGCCGTGCGGCTGTTGCGGCCCTAGTGCAACGGTTCCGGCTCGCGGCGGCTGCGCAGCGCTGAGGACCCCAGGCCGGGCACCTGCGCGGTAGCGACCCGAGGGCTGAACGCGAGATGTGGCCACCCTGGTTTGCGGCCGGGCCATCAGGAAGGTGCATGGACAGTGGAGCCACCGCCCGGGCTGCCCGGCCCGGCAGCGCGCCAAACGACGTGACTACCGGGCCACCCAGGCGGTGAACTGCTGGTGGCTGCTTTCGACCATTACCGAGACCAGCCGGCGCAGCCAGTCCGGGCTACGGGCGGCCTCGTGTGCGCGTGCTGACGCGAGAGCCGCCGGGTCGGTGCCCTGCACGTTGACCATCGCCCGACCCATGGACCGCAGTAGCCGCCGGGCGTTCTTGCCCGTCAGACCCGCGAGCTCGATGCGGACGACGTCAGGCCCGAGTCGGCGTAACAGCCAGCCGTCAACGTTGCGCAGTGGTTCCGGGCCGGCCACCGCGCGGTGTACTCGGCCCAGCAGCGCGGCGTCCTGCGAGGGCAGCGGACCTGACCGGTGCGCAGCCGCCCAGGCTGTGGTCAGCGGCCCGAGAAGCTTGGCTTCCCGCGCAGTGGTCCCTGCGACCGCCACGACCCGGGGGTGTCCCAGCGACCCCGTGCCCGCCACCCGGGTGTGCCAGGTCGGTAGCCATCCCGGGGGTGCCGAGCGGGCCGCTGCCTGGGCCACCAGGGGCGGGGCGGGATGCGCGGCCGGCGCCGCGGCGAGCTCCGCGTAGTAGCGCTCGGCCGACTTCTCAGTGGGCACCAGCGCCAGCAGATGCCGGGACTGAGGAAGGGACAGATCGACCGCGCG